>CAZCEL010000126.1:0-10584 GCA_964497175.1 uncultured Bifidobacteriaceae bacterium | reverse complement strand
TCCTCGATGCCGCCGGCTACATCGTTCTTACGGCCGGCAGCGGTGACGAGGCGCTCTCAGTGATGGACCGTCATGAGGGGCCAGTCCACCTGCTGTTCACCGATGTGGTGATGCCGGGAATGGGCGGGCGGGAGCTGGCCGACCGCCTGCGGGCCAGCCATCCCGAGATGAGAGTCCTCTACACCTCCGGGTACACTGACAATGCCATCGCGCACCACGGCGTGCTCGACGAGGGCATCCGGTTTTTGAGCAAGCCGTACGCGATCGGGGAGCTGAAGCGGGCCATCCGCAGGACGCTGGACTGGTAGGGAGCCGGCGTTTTTCAGGCTCCCAAGCGAAGCAGACCTCTGCCGGCATGCGGTACTCAGCGGCCGGGACGCGTCTGCAGGGGATCGGCATTCCGGATCGAGTGCTGGTCGCGAGGGGCCCCGGTGCCGGCGGCATCGTGCGAGACTCGGGCCGGGCGGCCCTGTCGTCGCACCTGGCCCGGCGTCAGCCCCGTCTGCAGCTTCACCGCGCGATAAAAATCCTTCTTGCTCTTGTAGCCAACGGCCGGCGCGGCCGCCTCGATTTTCAGTCCGCCAACAACCAGGGCGAGCCCGTGACGCACTCGCACAGCCGTCAGGTAATCATGGAATCGGAGCCCGAATTGCCGCAGGAACGTCCGATCCAGCTGGACGCGGCTGACCTGATATTCACGCGCGATCCGGTGTGCCGTGATTCGCGATGGATATTCCCGTTCGATCCGACTCCCGATCTGCTCCGCCAGCGACGCATGCGGCACTTCCGTCGGACGGCACAGGTCGGTCACCAGCTTCGAAAACCGCTCGATCGGATCCGAGTCCGAATGCAACGCGCGGAGAAAGCTCACGAACTCGCGCGGGCGCTGCGGCCGGCATCCCGCTTCGCCGGCCACAATCGCGGCGAAACACTCGCAGGTCAGATAGCGGAGCGAGAACCGTTCGAAGTGCGTAGTTGGAACAGGAATGCGGGACAGCTCGCGCTTGAGCGTCGGCAGGTCGGTGGGCGGCTGGGCCACGCAGAGCACCACCCGCTGGAACGCATCGGCCGCCTGGCAGAGCCAGTCGGTCGGTCCGCGAGCTGATTCATGGAGCTGCGAGTGCATGGCGCTCCTCCGGGGAAGGCAGCAGCGTGAGATATTGGTGCGGGAATGCGATCGCTTCGACTGAGGATCGGCTCACGGGGTCGCGCGGCAGTTTTCGTATGGTACCATGTCGAGTCAACTGCTGAATGCGACGGACTTCGATTCCGTGGAGCGCTCTTGCCCCTTCACGTCGGTTTCGACGTTGACGGCGTCCTCGCCGACATGGAGTCGGAGCTCGCCCGTCAGGCTGAGCTGCTCTTTGGAACCCGCCCCGCCGCGTCGGATCCGTCGCTGGAGCCTCGATCCGCTGCCGCATCCGCGACCAACCCGTGGCCGCGCGAAACGAGGCTCCTGCCCTGGCTCGGGTTGGGTCTGACCGGGCGTCAGCAGCAGCTCTTGTGGCGGCACGTCGCGACGATCCCGAGCTTCTGGGAATCACTCAAGGAAATCGAGCCCGGCACCGTCGCGCGGCTCGCCGCGACGGCCGCCGCGCGACACTGGAGGATCGTCTTTCTGACCGCACGGCCCGAATCGGCACCGTCCACGCTGCGGCAGACCGAATGCTGGCTCGAGTCTCACGGATTCGCGCTTCCGAACGTCTTCCTCGTCGAAGGGTCACGCGGACGCGTGGCCGCGGCCCTCGGCCTGCACTTTGTCATCGACGATCGGCCGGAGAACTGCGTTGACGTGCTGGCCGATTCAAAGTCGCGGCCGATTCTCGTCTGGCGCGGAGACAGGCAGCGGCTTCCAGAGGTAGCGCGCCGGCTGGGCATCGGCGTCGTCAGATCGACGAGCGACTGCATCGCCAGGCTCGCCGAGATCGACGCGTCCGTCCGGTAGCGACGCCACAGGAAGCACACCGCGTCGAATCGCCTCTCTCTGATCTCTCCGATCGACTCTCTCCAATCGACAGCAACCTCACATTCCCCGCGATCGGTCGCGTTGCCGAATCGCCAGCGTGACCAGAACGGAACGGCCGGGCGAAACGGGACCGTTTTTTCTGCGCCTCACCTACACAGCCGCTGCCGAAACGGAACGATTGCGAGAAACGGGACCGTTTCTGCGTTGATTTCAAGTGGGCGATCGCTAGGATTAATCGCACGGTACACATCCTGTTGTGCCTGGCGGCCTCTTGCAGCCAGCGTATAGCGGGTGGAACGAGTACTCGAAGGCCTCGGATGTGTGCCGTCCTCTGATTCTCCCGTCGTCGCGAAGAAATCGGATCTGTAAGTGAGAGGGCGAAGCTATGTGCCAAAACGGCGCTGCCGTGCGAAGAGCCAGCATGTTGCTCTTGACCGCGGCGTGCGCGTGTTCGTCGGAGGCGGAGACGAACATCGAGCCGGTGTACGATGCTGCTACGGGCAGACTCGAGCTCCTGAAATACGATTCGAGGGGTCAGGGCAGAGTCGATACGTGGAGCTACATGAATGGATCGCGCATTCTCCGGATCGAAATGGACAGAGACGGCGACGGCACGATCGATCGATGGGAGTACTACGACGCGACCGGTGCGCTCGAGAAAGTGGGGTATTCGCGCGCGAACGACGGACGCGTGGATGCCTGGGTGCACCAGGCCCCGGACGGCTCGATCGGCCGACGCGACACGTCGACGGGGAACGGGGGTATGCGGACCGAGCGCTACGAGCAGGGTGTTCTGGCCGAGGTCGAAGAAGATTCCGACGGTGATGGACGTATCGATCGCTGGGAAACCTATGACGGCGGGCGGCTGGCAAGCCTGGCGCTCGATACCCAGCAGGCCGGCAGGCCCGACAGGCGGATCCTCTACGGCGCCGACGGCAACGTGCGCGTCGAGGTGGTGGAGGACGGACCTCCTGACCGATAAACGAAGAGGGGCGGCTGCGTCATACCGCGGTCGCCGGAAGGAGACCAGTTCATGCTACGACGGTTCTTGATCCTGGCATTGATCGGTGCGCTCAGTGGTCCCGCGGCACCGGCCTGGGCTGCGGCCGGGGGAGGCCTAACGCTCGCGACCGGGCAGGTTTCAGGCACGGCCAGAAACGCCGCTGGAGAGTCGATGCCCAATACGGCAGCCCGGCTGCGCGACGTGCGCACCGGCCGCCTGACCGGGCAGTCGGTCAACACGACGACGGGGCAGTTCAACTTCGGAGGGCTGATTCCAGGCAGCTACATCGTCGAGGTCGTAAACGCCGCTGGTCAGGTGTTGGCCACGAGCGTGACGATCTCGCTCAGGCCGGGTGCCATGATGGCCACCGGTGTGTCGGTGACGGCGCCCGCGGTCACGGCCGCTGCGGCGGCAGGCAGCGGCGGGACGGTGGACTTCTTCACCAGCGCAGCCGGCATCGTGATGCTCGCCGCGCTGGCGGGCGGCGTGACTTACGGCGTCTACAGGGCCACGAGGTCGAGCTCGCAATCATTGGCTCCGTCGACCGCCAGCACCTCGCGCTGATTGTCGATTGTTCCGGGGGGGCGACAGCTCGCCGCTCGTCGCTCCCGCCGTACGCCGGCAGCGTCGTTCCCGCTTCGCGGGCCATTCTGATCACGCCTTCTTTCGATTCCATGTCATGTCGGCGGGCTTCGCGGCTGCTGCCATCGGCGGCCGCCTGCGTGTCGGTCGCGGCCGCGGCCCTGACGCTGCCTGTCCCGGCGACCGCGCAGGGCAACTCCGAGCAGTTCTCGGCGGCCCGGCTACGCGTGGGCCCGCTCGCGTTGAACCCCACGCTGGCGCTCACCAACGCCGGCGTGGACGACAACGTGTTCTATGAGCCGAACCAGGGTGAGCCCAAGCGCGACTTCACTTTTACACTCGCGCCGCACACGGATTGGTGGCTGCGCGTGGGTCGCGTCTGGTTCAGCGGTGCCGTCCACGAAGACCTCGTCTACTTCCATCGATACGAAGGCGAACGCTCGGTCAACCAGTTCTACAAGGGCCGCGGGGAGCTTCCGCTGAACCACGTCAACCTCTACGCGGGGGCCGAATACCTGAACACGCGCGAGCGGCCGGGATTCGAGATCGATGCCAGGTCCCAGCGATACGAGGCGGTGGTCACCGGTGGCGCCAACGTCAAGGTCTTGAGCAGAACCACGATCGGTCTTGCCGTAAAACGGCAGCGAGTCGACTACGGCAAGGCCGACGTCTTCCTCGGGAGCAGCCTACGGTTCGAATTGACCAGAGCCGTTCAAGTCCTGTCTCTGACCGTGGGCCACCGTCTGTCGCCCGTGACGAGCGTGGTTGTGTCGGCCGAGCGCGAACGAGACCGCTTCGCGTTCAACCCGCTCAGGGACTCCAACAGCCTGCAGGTCGGTGCAGCCCTGGCGCTCGCGCCGTTTGCGCCGATTTCGGGGCGATGCTTCTTCGGGTACCGCAGGTTCGACGCGCTGGGGCAGAACGTGCCGGCATTCAGCGGAATGGTAGCGTCGGTCGACCTCTCGTATTCAGCGTCGGAGACATTGAAGGTCGCGTTGCAAGCCGGGCGCCAGGTCGAGTACTCCTTCGATACCGACAATCCGTACTACCTGCAAACCGGCGCTGCCGCGTCGGTCACGCGACAGATCCATGGTCCGTTTGACGTCGTCGGCCGGATAGGGGTGCATCGCCTGGACTATCGAAGCGTGCTTGAGAGGGGGCCGCTGTCCAGCGGTCGGACCGACTACGTCCATTTCCAGGGCGGCGGAGTCGGATACCACTTCGGCGCGGGACTGAGAGTTGGATTCGAGGCAAACCGGCAAACCCGGACATCAGGCCTTGGGGACAGAGACTACGGCGGACTGCGATATGGCACGACCATCACGTACGCCTTTTGAACGCGACGCGTCTCCAGCGGCGGGCGCGCGCCGCCTCAGGGCGCCCCGCGCCACGCCTGCCAGGGACCTGGCTGCGCTGCTCGTCGCCGCGATTCTCGGGAGCGCATCGGCGCAGGTGCCGCAGCCGGCCGTCGTGGACTACGTGGTTGGGCCTCAAGACGTCCTGATGATTACGTGCTACGACCAGGCCGATCTCTCCGGACGGTTTACCGTCGAGGCAGACGGCTCGTTCACCTATCCGCTGGTCGGCCGCATCGGCGCCGGAGGCCTGACGCTTCGGCAGGTCGAGCTGGAGGTAAAAAGGCGGCTCCAGGAGGGCTTCTTCAAGAACCCGCAGATCACGGTCACTGTCGAGACCTACAGGAGCCGCAAGATTTTCGTGATGGGCGAGGTTCGGCAGCCCGGCGCGTACACATTGTCGGGCGACATGACCCTCGTCGAGGCGCTGGCGCGGGCGGGCTCGACCCTTCCGAGTGCAGGCAGCGAGGCTATCATCGTGCATTCCACCGATCGCGCGGCCAGGCCCACGATGCCCAACCAGGCCGACGCCCGGAACGTCGTCCGGCTCGACCTGACCGACCTGGAGCAGGGCGCCCTGGCGCTCAACATGACGCTCCGCGACGGGGACACGATCGTCGTCCCGCGGGCGCCGAGCGTCTACGTGTTCGGCCACGTCAAGAATCCCGGTGCGTACGCGCTGCAGCAGAAGAACACGAGTGTTCTTCAGGCGCTGTCGCTGGCGGGTGGAGTGACGGATCGCGGTTCCCTGTCCCGCCTGCGGATCGTGCGGATTGTCAAAGGCAAGAAAGAGGAATTCAAAGTGGCGCTGACCGACATCATTCAACCTGGAGACACGATTGTCGTTCCGGAAAGGTACCTGTGATGGCTGACGAGCACCTGCTTCCGGGCGACGCTCACGCCGTGCCCTTCGACCCTGGCGTGCAGGCCCAGGCTCCCCCGACGCCGCCCGTGGCCCCGGCCGCCACTCACGGCGGACCCCCGCCAGCCGTCACCGCGCCGGCGGCGGACGAGATCCACCTCCTCGACTACGTGCGGATTCTGTACAAACGGCGTTGGATCGCGACGACGGTGTTCGTGCTGGTCGTCGGCGCCGTCACGGCGTACACGTTCTCCGCGACGCCGATCTACGAGGCGCGGGTCCAGATCCTCATCGAGAAGGAGAGCACGAATGTCGTGGCCTTCAAGGAAGCCTTCGAGCAGAATCAGGCCACCGACGACTACTATCAGACCCAGTACAAGATTCTCCAGAGCCGGGCGCTCGCGCGCCGCACGCTCGACTCCCTCGATCTGTGGAATCACCCTCTGCTTGGCGCTCGGCCCGGCGGGGAGGGGAGCGCAAGCGAGAAGCCGTCGCCCCTGACGATCGGCTGGGAGTGGGCATCCCAGCTCATCCGTAGAGCCGCCGATCCGGCGGAGCCGCCCCCCCCGACAGGCGACGAGACAGCCGCACAATCCCTGGTGATCGACGCGTTCCTCGGCAACCTGATCGTGGCGCCGATCAAGAGCAGCCGCCTGGTCGACGTCCGGTACGCCTCGCCGGAGCCGGCCTTTGCCGCAGACGTCGTGAACGCGCTGGCGAAGAACTACATCGAGCAGGACCTGGAGTTCAAGTTCGTGGCGTCGAAGGAAGCCTCGGACTGGCTCGGCCAGCGTCTGGCGGAGCAGCGGCAGCATGTCGAAGCCAGCGAGCAGGCGCTCCAGCAGTACCGCGAGCAGACTGATGCAGTGGCCCTCGAGGACAAGCAGAACATCGTGGTGCAGAAGCTGGGCGACCTCAACGCGGCGGTCACGCGGGCCAAGATGGAGCGCATCCAGAAGGAGGCGGTGTACAACCAGATGCGCACCATCCAGGGCGACCGCGCGGCGCTCGACACGTTCCCCTCGATTCTGTCGAACACGTTCATCCAACAGCAGAAGGCGGAGCTGGCGGACCTGCAGCGGCAGCAGGCGCAGGCGGCCGAGAAGCTTGGCGACCGCCATCCCGACATGATCAAGCTTCGGTCGGCCATTCAGATGGCGGAGTCCAGGATCCAGGGCGAGATCGCCAAGATTGTCCAGTCCACGCGAAACGAGTACCTGGCGGCGATGGCGCAGGAAAAGGATCTGGTGGCCGCACTGGACCAGCAGAAGGTCGAGATGCTGGCCCTGAACCGCAAGGGCATCGACTACCGGGTGCTCGAGCGCGACGTGGCCACGAACCAGCAGATCTTCGAAAGCCTGCTGCAGCGTACGAAGGAGACGGGCATTTCGGGCGAGCTCAAGGCCACCAACATTCGCATCGTGGACGCCGCGGAGATCCCGCGCCGGCCGGCGCGCCCCAACCGCCCTTTCAACGAACTGCTGGGGGTCGTGGGCGGCGGCATGCTGGCCATCGGCCTGGCGTTCTTCATCGAATACCTCGACAACCGAATCAAGTCGCCGGAGGAACTCGGCGCACACCTCGGACTGCCGTTTCTCGGCATGGTGCCCACGGTCTTCGACAAGGCACTCTCAGTCCCCCTGATCAACAACGGCGTGCCGGCGAACTTCGCCGAGGCCTTCCGGACGGTTCGAACCAACGTGCTATTCTCGACCGCCAACGAAGGCAGGGCCTGTTCGCTCACGGTCACGAGCAGCGTTCCGGGCGAAGGGAAGACGCTCGTGTCGTCGAACCTGGCGCTCGCGCTCGCAGAGACCGGTCAACGCATCCTCCTCATCGACGCTGACATGCGCCGGTCCCGCATCCACGACATCTTCGGCTGCAAGGCGGAGCCCGGCCTGTCGAACGTCCTGGTCGGGAGCTCGAAGCTGGCCCAGGCCATGGTGCAGACAGCGGTCCCGCGGCTGTTCGTCCTGGCGGCGGGACACGCGCCCCCCAACCCCGCAGCGCTGCTCGGCACGAAACGCTTCAAGGAGTTTCTGGCGGCGATGCACCAGCACTTCGACTGGATCCTGATCGACACGCCTCCGATTTCGGTTGTCACCGATGCCGCCGTGGTCGCTCATCAGACGGCAGGCGTGCTGTTCGTCGTGGGATCCGAGATGATCAGCCGACAGGCGATCAGACGCGCGCTGGCCCAACTGGAGCGCGCACAGGGCAACCTCCTCGGCGCCGTGCTCAACAAGGCCGACGTGCAGCACAACCCGTACTATTACTCGCACTACTACCGCCGCGAGTACAGCGGGTACTACACGCCATCGAGCGCCGGCGCCCCGGCGCAGGGGTAATGCTCGATTATTCTCCCGTCGCCGACTGAATCGTGATCATCAGTCGCACTCCACTTCGCGTCTCCTTCTTCGGCGGCGGCACCGATTATCCCGACTGGTTCCGCGACCATCACGGCGCCGTGCTCGCGACGACGGTCGACAAGTACATCTACATCAGCTGCCGGCATCTCCCGCCGTTCTTCGACCACACGCTGCGCATTTCCTATTCGCAGCTCGAGCACGTGAACACGGTCGATGCGATCGGCCATCCCTCCGTGCGCGAGTGCCTGCGGTTCACCGGCGTCGATGCCAACCTCGAGGTCCACACCGACGCGGATCTCCCCGCCCGGACGGGCCTGGGGTCCAGCTCGGCCTTCACCGTCGGCCTGCTCCACGTGCTCCACGCGTACAGGGGAGAGCTGGCCACGAGACAGCAACTGGCCGCGGAAGCCACGCATGTCGAGCGCGACGCCATCCACGAGAGCGTGGGCTGCCAGGACCAGATCCTCGCCGCCTACGGCGGCCTCAACCTCGTCGAATTCTCGGCTGATTCGACCTCGGTAATTCCTGTTCCGCTGAAGGCCGCGCGGCTCGAGGCCTTCGAGAGCCACCTCATGCTCTTCTACAGCGGAATCGCGAGACACGCGTCGACGGTCGCGGCGCAGCAGCTCGCTCGGCTGCCGGAGAACCGCCGCACGCTTTCACGCATGTACGACATGGTCCGGGAGGGACACGCCCTGCTCGTCAATGCGGCCTGGCGCGACTTCGGTGAATTGCTGCACGAGTCATGGGTGTTGAAGCGTTCGCTGGCGGCTTCGGTCAGCACGGGCCGGATCGACGAGGCGTACGCCAGGGCCCGGCACGCCGGCGCCTTCGGCGGGAAGCTGCTGGGCGCGGGCGGCGGTGGCTTTCTGCTCGTGTTTGCCGACCCGGAGCGCCAGGGGGCAATCCGATCCGCGCTCGCCGACCTGCTCCCGGTGCCAGTCGGCCTCGACTCGACGGGCAGCCAGATCATCTTTTACCAGCCCAATCACGGCGCCGAACTGGCCGCGTCCGGCCGCCGTCATGGGGCCCTCGCATACCAGAGATGACCCCGGTCGGTGCAGGACGATGGCTGAAGGGCGTGGCGGACCGCGGCATTCGCAACCTCGCCGACCGGCACACCATCCGCACTGTCGACGTCCTCGGCGTCCAGGCGCGCTTCAAGTGCGTGACGCCGCACGAGCTCGGCAGGCTCTCGACCTTCGGCGGCGAACCGATCGTGCTCGGCGCGCTCCAGCGGCTGCGGCCGCGCGACTGCTTCTACGACATCGGGGCGAACATCGGTCTCTATACGGTCCTGGCGGCCCGGCTGGTCGGCGCAGGTGGCACCATCGTCGCCTTCGAACCGGAGGGCGCCAATTTCGCGCGCCTGCAGGCCAACGCCCGGCTCAATGGCTTGAGCCAGGTCGTCGCGTGTCCCTTTGCGCTGAGCGATCGCACAGGGCCGGCCCGACTCCGGCTGCACTCGAGCATGACCGGCGAAGGCGGGCATGCGCTGGTCGGCGGCGCTGAGGGGGACACGACCGTCTTCTGCCTCCCCCTGGACCAGGTCCTCGAGACGTTCGGCATACGGCAGCCCGACCACATCAAGATCGACGTCGAGGGCCACGAAGAACAAGTGCTGGCAGGCATGGCGCGGGTGCTGGCGTCTTCGTCGCTCCGCACGGTCATCCTCGAGGCGCACTACTACGATCAGCAGTCCGACGGCCGTGTGCACTACGGTGACGCGGAGCTGGCGCAGAAGCGCAGGCGGCTTCTGGCCATCCTCGGCCGACACCGCTTCCTGGTGGCCGGTGAGCAGGTGACCAGTGAGGGCGGCGCGCGGTTTGCGCATCTGCTCTTCACGCGAGACTGACCTGATGCGCCGCGAAACCAGGCTCGTGTGGAGGACCATCCGCTCGAGCATCTTCCTCCGCAGCTCGTTCGTCTATCTGAGCGGCAGCGCGCTGAACGCCGCGCTGCCGCTGCTCTTGATGCCCGTCATGACGCGGTACCTGACGCCGACCGACTACGGCGTGGTCGGCACGGCGACCATGCTCGTGCAGTGTCTGACGCTGGTTGTCGGCCTCAACACCTCGGGCCTCATCGTGGGCTCGGAGTTCGAGCGCGACCGCGAACGCCAGCGGCGGCTCGTCAGCACGAACGTGCTGCTGGCCTGTGGCTCGGCCTCCGTCCTGATGGGCGTCGCGCTCACGGCGGGACCGGCCATCGAATGGGGCACCAGATTCCCGTCGCGGTGGGCTCCCTCCGTCGTGCTGCTCTCCCTGGGTGCCGTGCTCCAGACGGTCTTCCTGGGCCTGCTGCAGGCCCGCCACAAGGCGGCGTGGTTGAGCGGCCTGCAGTGCCTCGCCACCTCGTCCAATCTCGGCGTGTCCGTGCTGCTGGTCGTGATGCTTGGCTTTGACTGGCGCGGCCGGCTGCTTGCGCTTCTGGCGTCCACGCTTCTC
>CAZCEL010000125.1:0-10626 GCA_964497175.1 uncultured Bifidobacteriaceae bacterium | reverse complement strand
CGCGCCATGTCGACGCCGACCGGGCATTCGGCCTTGCAGGCACGACACTCGAGGCAGAGGTCGAGCACCTCGCGCACCCCTTCGTCACCAAGCCCCGCCTCTCCGAGCCGGCCGGTCATGGCCAGCCGCAGGACGTTGGCGCGCCCGCGAGTCGAGTGCGCCTCCTCTCGAGTCGCCATGTACGAGGGGCACATCGTGCCGTCCAGCGTCTTGCGGCAGACGCCGAGGCCGCTGCACATGTCGACGGCGCCGCCCATGCCGCCGTACTCCGAGTAGTCGAACCAGGTCGTCGGCGTCGGCGTCACGTAGCCCGGCCCGTACCGCAGATTGGCGGTGAGCGGAGGAGCGTCGACGATTTTTCCGGGATTGAGAATGCCGTCGGGATCGAAGGTCCGCTTGATGCTCCGAAACGCCTCGTACAGAACGGGGCCGAACATCTTGCGGGTGAACGGGCTTCGCACCAGGCCGTCGCCGTGCTCGCCCGAGAGCGCGCCGCCGAACTCGAGCACCAGATCGGCACTCTCGCCGGCGATGGCCTCGAACTTCCGCACGCCTTCCGCGGTCTTCAGGTTGACGACCGGTCGAACGTGCAGGCAGCCGGCCGAGGCGTGGGCATAGACGCCGGCCGACGTGCCGTGCCTGGCCAGCATCGCCAGAAACCGCTCGATGTACTCGCGCAGCCGCTCGGGGGCAACCGCCGTGTCCTCGACGAAGGAGATGGACTTGGCGTCGCCCTTCATGGCCATCGAGAGCCCGAGCGCCGCCTCGCGCACGCTCCAGATGCGTGCCTGCGCGGCAGGATCCGTTGTCTTGTAGAAGCGGGAGCCGAAGCCGCAGCCCGACAGGTCGCGCTCGAGCGCGTCGAGCCGGGGAGGCAGCTCGTCGGTGCGATCGCCGTAGAACTCGACGCAGAGAATCGCACCCGGGTCGCCCTCGACGAAGGTCCGCCGGAGTCGATCGAGCGCCGCGTTCTCGGCGGTGTGGCTCAGGATGAACCGATCCATCACTTCGACGGCCGACGGCCGATGGACCAGAATCGCCGGCGTGGCCTCGAGCGCCTCGAGCAGGCTGGCGAACTCGATGACGGCGACCGCCTTCGCCGCCGGGAGCGGCACCAGCGACAGCTTCGCCTCGAGCACGACCGCCAGCGTCCCCTCGGATCCCACGATCAGCTTCGTCAGGTCGCACGGTGCACCGGCCCGCACGAAGCAGTCCAGGTTGTAGCCGCCGACGCGGCGCAGGAGCTTCGGATAGCGCCGATCGACCTCGCCGGCGCACTCGCGGCCAAGCCGCCGCACCTCGCGGTAGCACGTCGCTTGGAGCGAGTCTCCCCGTGATGCCACGTCCAGCTCGGGGTCCGACAACGGTCGAAAGCGTGCGAGCGAGCCGTCGGCAAGCACGACATCGAGCTCGAGGACGTGATCGATCGTCTTGCTGTACACGATCGAGCGCGCGCCGCTCGAATTGTTGGCAATCATGCCGCCGATCGTGGCCCGGCTGGCCGTCGAGACATCGGGCGCGAAGCGGAGCTGGTAGGGCCGCAGATGCGTGTTCAGCTCGTCGAGCACGAGGCCAGGCTCGACGCGGGCCCAGCGCTCGGACGGGTTGACCTCGAGGATGCGGTTGAAGAAGCGCGACGTGTCGATCTGCACGCCCTCGCCGATCGCCTGGCCGGCTTGCGAGGTGCCGCCCCCTCGCACGGTCAGGGGGCACCGCAGATCGCGGCAAATCTCGACGGTCCGGATCAGATCGGCCTTGGATTTTGGAACCACTACGCCGATCGGCTGAATCTGATACACGCTCGCGTCGGTCGCATACAGCGCTCGCGACACGATGTCGAAGCGCACGTCGCCCTCGATGGCGTGTTCCAGACGCTGCCGGAGCGCGGCCTCGTCGACGGCGTGAATGCCGGCCTGCGGGACAGGTGGACCCGGCACGACCTGGAGCGGGGGCATCGTGAACGGCCTCGGCCGAGCGGGGCAGTGTAACTTGAAAGTCATTCAGGTTAGTATTCGGCGCGATGAGCGGCCGACATTTCCTGCAGGTTCCTGGTCCCACCAACGTGCCGACTCGCGTCCTTCACGCGATCGCGCAGCCGACGATCGATCACCGCAGCCCGGAGTTCGCGGCATTGACCAGGGAGGTGCTGTCGGGACTGCAGACCGTCTTCGGCAGCTCCGATCCCGTGGTGGTGTTCCCGGCGTCGGGAAGCGGTGCGTGGGAGGCCTCGCTCGTCAACACCCTGTCGCCCGGCGACCGCGTGCTCGCGGTCGAGAACGGGGAGTTCGCCAGAATGTGGGCCGAAGTCGCCCGACGGCTGGGACTCGACGTCCAGCTCGTCCCTGGCGAGTGGGGCCGCGGCGTGGATCCCGCTCTGATCGAATCCTCCCTGACCGAGGATTCCGCCCACCAGGTGCGGGCCATCCTGATCGTGCACAACGAAACCTCGACGGGCGCGACCACGCGGATGGCGGAAGTCCGGCGCGCGATGGACCGCGTGCGCCACCCGGCGCTCCTGCTGGTGGACACGGTGTCCTCGCTGGCGTCGATCGAGGTGTGCCACGACGCGTGGCGATCGGACGTGACGCTGTCGGGATCGCAGAAGGGGCTGATGCTCCCGCCCGGCCTGGGCTTCAATGCCGTCAGTGCAAAGGCGCTCGAGGCGTCCCGCTCGGCGCGGCTGCCGAAGTACTACTGGGCGTGGGAGCCGATGCTGGCGGCAAACGCGGCCGGCTTCTTTCCCTACACGCCGGCCACCAACCTGCTCTTCGGCCTTCGCGAAGCGCTGCGGATGCTGAACGACGAGGGCCTCGGTCGCGTGTTCGCGCGGCACCGCCGGCTGGCCCGTGCCACTCGGGCAGCGGCCAGAACGTGGGGCCTTCAGATTCTCTGTGGCGCCGAGGACGAGTGCAGCAGCATCGTCACGGCGCTGGTGATGCCGGGAGGCCACGACGCCGACGCGCTTCGCGCGCTGGCCTACGAGCGCTTCGATCTGTCGCTTGGGCCCGGTCTGGGCCGGCTGAAGGGGCGGGTATTCCGGATCGGCCACCTCGGCGATTTCAACGATCTGATGCTGGCCGGCACGTTGTGCGGGGTGGAGATGAGTCTCGCGTGCGCGGGTGTGCCGTTCACCCGGGGCGGTGTGGACGCGGCCATGGCGGAGCTGGAAACCGTCTAGCGTCCCGCAAAGCGAGCCGGCCGTTTGGCCAGGAACGACTCGACTCCTTCGCGGAAGTCGTCGCTCGTGTAGCAGAGGGCGATGAGATCGTCGGCCTGCGCGGCGGGAAGCCGTCTTGCGGCCGCCGTGCGGCGGATCAGCTCCTTGGTCGCCTGGATCGTCAGCGGCGCGTGGGACGCAATGAGAGCGGCCATCTCCCCGACGACGGCGTCGATCGCCGATGCGTCGGCGACGCGGGTGACGAGCCCCAGCGACGCGGCCTCGGCGGCATCGACGAGGCGGGCCGTCATGAGGACGTCCTTCGCACGGGCGGGGCCGACGAGATCCAAGAGACGAGCCGTGTTCGCCGCCGACAGACAATTGCCGAGCGTCCGCGCAATCGGCACGCCGAAGCGTGAGTCCGGCGTGCAAACGCGCAGGTCGCACGCCAGCGCGAGCACGAATCCACCGCCCGTCGCCACGCCCTGCACCTGGGCGATGGTGGCCGCCTTGACGCGCTCGACGCGATCGACGATCTCGTCGAGCTGGCGCTCGTACGCGATCCCGTCCTCGCGGGACCGGAACGACGTGAACTGGGCGATGTCGGTGCCGGCGATGAACGCCTTGCCGCCCGCGCCCCGCAGCACCAGCACGCGGATGGCGGGATCGCGATCCACCTCGTCGCAGGCGGCGACGAGCGCGCCGTACATCTCGGTGGTCATCGCGTTGAGCGCCTCCGGACGATTGAAGGTCACGAACGCGAGGGGGGCCTGGACGTCGAAGAGCACGCGGGCAGTGGACACCGGAGCAGCTTAGCAGTAAAACCCGCTGTGACAGAGAATCGAGAGAATCGAGAGGGGCATGAACGATATCGGGACAGGCGCGCTCGACGGTATTCGCGTGCTCGACGTGACGCAGGTCATGGCCGGGCCGTTCTGTGCGATGCAGCTGTGCGATCTGGGGGCCGACGTCATCAAGGTCGAGCCGCCGGGGGGCGATTCGACCAGGCGCATGGCCGGCGCCGTGGGCAGCGACAGTCCCTCATTCAACGCGGTGAACCGAGGCAAGCGCGGCATCGTGCTCGATCTGAAGACCGCTGCCGGCCAGGCGGCGTTCCGGCGGCTCGCCGCGCGCACCGATGTCCTTGTGGAGAACTTCCGGCCCGGCGTCATGAGCAGCCTCGGCCTGGATTACGCGTCGCTGACGACCGACAACCCCGCACTCGTCTACGCGTCGATCTCAGGCTACGGGCAGACCGGCCCCAACGCGTCCAAGGGCGGCTTCGATCTGGTGGCCCAGGGCGTTTCGGGCTTGATGTCGATCACCGGCGGACCCGACGGGCCGCCGGTCAAGATCGGCGTGCCGCTGACCGACCTGGGCGCCGGGCTGTTTGCGTTCGGCGCCATCCTGGCCGCGCTCTACCACCGCACCCGGACCGGACGCGGCCAGCACATCGACACGTCGCTCGTCGAGGCCGGCGTCGCGCTGTCGGTCTGGGAGGCCACCGAGTATTTTTCCTTCGGCGTGGTGCCCCGGCCGATGGGCTCGGCGCACCGCCTCATCGCGCCGTACCAGGCCATGCGCTGTCAGGACGGGTTCATCACGCTGGCCGCGGCCAATCAGCGCCTCTTCGAGCGCTTCTGCGGGCTGCTGGGGCACGAGGAGTGGGCGCGGGACCCGCGTTTTCTGACCGACACCGAACGGGTGCAGAACCGCGCCGCGCTGGCCAATCTCATCGAATCGGTCACCATCGGGCAGCCCCGGGCGCACTGGATCGGCGTGCTCGAGGCGAACGACATCCCGTGCGGTCCCATCAACAGCTACGACCAGGTGTTCGCCGACCCGCACCTCGCCATGCGAGGGATGGTGGTCACGACCGATCACCCGACGCTCGGCCGTCTTCGCACCCTTGGCTCACCCCTCAAGCTGTCCGCGACGCCGCCCAACGTCGGACGGCGCGCGCCGCTCCTCGGCGAGCACACGGCGGAGGTCCTGCGGGAGATTGGCTACGGGGACGAGGAGATCGAGACGCTGGCTGGCGGCAGCGATGGCGCGCGTTGACCGTAAGACGGCCGCGCTCGCCAGCACTTGGAAGCAGCCTCGGCGGTCGCCTCGTCGAAATCGCCGAAGAGGCTAACGCGACCAGCGCCGGGCGATGTCGAACTCGGGGAACTGGCAGAACCTTACTTGGATCGTTCCCTGGAGTACACCTTCGCGACGGGCAGGATCATCCGGGACGTGCCATTCAGAAACACGGTGTTGGTCGCCTTCACCGACTGGTCGTAGGATGGAACCGGCGTCCACGTGTTCGTGTGCCGCTCGAACCGTGGAAAGTTGCTGCTCGAGACATGGACCGCGATCCTATGGCCTACGTTGAAGACCAACGCCGTTGACCACAGTTTCGCCGTGACGCTGTACGGCTTGCCCGCCTGAATGCGTGTCTCCCTGTCGAATCCCTCCACATAGCGCAGGCGAAACGCACCGTCGTTGACGAGCGCCTCGTACCCGTTCGGATACACGTCCACCAGCTTCACCATGAAGTCGGTGTCTGCGGCATCGGTGGCCACCATCAGCTCCGCCGAAAGTGGGCCGGCGACTTCGATCGCCTGCCCGAGCGGCTCGGTCTCGAACTTCAGCACGTCCTTGCGGGCCCAATCGCCCGTTGATCCATCGGGCCGAGCTCCAGCATCAGATTGTTGCCACCGACGGTCTTGACCGGATCGCGGGGGTCGTACACGTACGAAGCCGTGCTGTCGGAGGACGGCTTCGTCGTCGTGAGGCGGTTGGACGAAGCCAGATAGTAGGACGTCGCCGTGGTCCAGCTCAGGCTCGTTCTGCAGCGCCGCTCCGGCAAGAGTCCGAAACGGCGTCTGTGATTCTCACACAGCGCGCCACCGGCCGGCGACGTCGATGTCCGGCAATTCCGCGGCCAACAGGCAAATTTCACGGTCGACCGCCGCCAAGTCCAGCGCTTCGCCGCTGCGGCGCCGCGCCGCGCGGGCGTCCTCGAGGTCGCGGTCGCGCGTCGACAGCACCTTGAAGATGATGAAATCCTCGAGCGACAGCACTCGAATGGACTGGTTTCTGAGCGGCGAGGTCACCGCCCGGCCGACGGCGGTTTCGGCGTAGCGGCGGCTTCGCGGCCGAACCAGATCGATGGTGTTCAGGCCGGCATCCGTGGACCCGCCGATGAGTGTCACACGCGAGACGACCAGTCCGCCGAACATCACGTCCTCGAAGGTCACGCGCGTCTCGAGGCCAGTAGGCCTCAGCGCTGACTGGGCCTGCGCGGCCGTGACGTCGACCACGGCCAGATCCGCGTCGCGGGTTTCGCGCGGCTCGCCGTACGCCGCGGTCAACAGACCGCCGTACAACGCGTAATCCAGCCCGGCGGACCGAAACGCCTCAGCGGCGAGGAGCGCGACGGTCGTCGGATCGTTCAGGTCCACGCTGCCGCTCCAGCAGGATTCGCTCGCCCACACCCCGCCATTCCAGCGTGCACCGGCGCAGGATGGCCCGCAGGCGATCGGCTTCGGCGAGTCGTGCCGCGAGATCCTTGGTGGTGAGGGGCATCGCGTCATGATACTCCGGCCATCCAGTGATGACTCCATGTCGCCGCCCGGTCTTGCCGCGTCAACCCGAGGACGCTCGCCAACTCCCTCGTGTTCGATGTCCGCGTGAATCCACTCCACGCACAGCCTTCAGGGTGACCGAGGAAGGACAAACTGCCACACGGGAACGAAAGACTGCACTACCGCCCGTCCACAGAAAACGCGAGCAGCACGTTCCCCGGCATGAACCCGATCGAGCTGTAACCCGAGCTCACGAACACCATCCCACCGGCGACGGCTGCGCCCGGGCCGTTGATCGATCCGCCCCGCGCCGGCACACCGTTGACCGTGGCGAACTCGCGGGCGGTATCGAAGTCCCACAGCACCCGCCCCGTATCCGCGGCGTAGGCGCGCAGGTGCCCGTCCAGGCTTCCCGAGAAGACCACGCCTGGAATGGCGGTGACGGCGGCCGGCTGAGCGGTCGTGCATCCGACGCGATCGGCGCAGCTGTTCGTGGGCGGCGGGGCCGACCATTGCGTCTTCCCGTCCGCTATGCCCACGGCGACCAGCCCCCCCGCTTCGCCCGGTTTCTGTTCGAGCGCACCCGACAACGACGCATAGGCGTTGGACGCATCGGCGGCGAACCCCCACTCGATGCCGCCCAGCACACCGCCGCTGCCGACGGGTCGCTGCCAGACGATCTCACCCGATTCGGGCTCGAGCGCGTACATCACGCCGGATTTCTGGCCGGCGAGCAGCAGCCGCCGCCCTGGAAACGGCGCGAGCACGGAGGAGCTGCCGAAGTCGTAGTCCGGCCCTGCCGATTCGGGACACTGCTGGCGACCCGCGCCCGTTTCCAGACAGGCGACATTCCAGGCGTCGCCAGGCAGGGTCTGCCGTGCCCACACGATGCGGCCGGTATCCATCGCGAGCGCCATCACGGCGTCGCTCGTGCTCGCGGGAGGATTGGAATAGCTGTCGCCCGTCGTGACGTAGAGACGATTCCGGTCGGGATCCAGAGCGGGTGTCGACCAGATGGCCGCCCCCGAGGGTCCCCACAGCTGGGTGCCGGCGCTGTTGCGTGTCGTTCGACGGGCCGGCTCGGCAATGGTGAACGTCTTCCAGATCTGCCGGCCCGTCGCCGCGTCCAGCGCGACGAGGCTCCCGCGAAACGTGCAACATTCGTACGTGGGAATCACGGCGGTCCCTTCCTCGAGTGACGACACCGGAACGTAGAGGCGTCCGTCGTAGGCCGCGACGGCACCGGTGATCATGGCGTCAAGGTGGTCGTCCACTTTGACCTTCCAGGTGAGCGCGCCGGTCGCTGCATTTAGCGAGTACACCTGCGCGTTCGCGTCGCCGAAGTGCAGGGCCGTCCGCCCGCGGGAGTCCGAGACCAGGACAGGTGTCGACCTTACACCTGCGTCCGCCTGGAAGGTCCACACGATGCAGCCCGTCTGCGCGTCGAGCGCGTACACCATGCCGTTGCGGCTTCCGACAAATACGCGCTTCCCAATCACCGTCACCTGCGATCCCGACGCTGCCACGCCGGGCAATCCGAACGCCCACTTGACCTGGAGCCGCGGGACGTCGCCCGCAGCCAACCCGGCCGCGGCCGCCGGCTGGTAGCGGGTATTGGCCCTGTCGACGCCCCACCCGTTCCAGGCCGGCCCGACCAGGGGATCGGCGGTCGTTCCGGCACTGCAGAAGGCGCTCTTCGGCAGCACGTCAAGAGGGGCTCGATACGAGCCGGCGGGCCGCCCGGACAGGAATTCGGCCACGGCCCGTCGCTCGGCTGGACTGAGCGATGCCCCTTGTCTCCTCATCGTGAACGAGCTGAGGGCGGTCTCGATGGCTTCGGGCGTGACCGATCTGAGCGCCGTCCGGCTCGGCATGCGAGGCATCGTTCCTTCATGACACGCGGCGCAGTGCTGCTTGTAGACAGCCTCGCCGCTGGGAGTCTGGCCCTGCCCTGCGGCAATCGCTGGCATGGCGAGCAGGGAACTGAGGACGGCGACGATGCTTCGCATGGTTTGCCTCCCGCTCGAGATCGTGTGGGCCCGAGAAAAACCGAGTGCGCTCGATTGCTGGTACAGGTGGGTAGATACTATGCTCGCGAGACTGACGCGGCAATAGTGGACGCGGCGTTGAAGCACACTGGTCGCAGCGCTCGCTCACTCCGCACGAAGCGCCAGCATCGGATCGACGCGTCGAATCCGCCGCGCCGGCAGATACGCCGCCAGTGAGGCGCAGGCGCCCAGAATGATCGGGACGGCCACGAGCGTAGCCGGGTCGACGGCGCGGCTGCCAAAGAGCAGGCCGCTCAACAACTGCGCGACCCCCAACGCCGCTGCCATGCCCAGGACGCCGCCGATGAGCACGAGGCGCAGGCCGTCGACGGCCAGAAGCCGGACGACGCGTCCGGGATCGGCGCCCAGCGCCACGCGGATTCCCATTTCGCGCGTCCGCTGGGCCACGGCGTAGCTGACCACGCCGTAGAGACCCACGCTGGCGAGCATCAGCGCCAACCCGGCGAACGCGGCGAGGATAAAGGCCGACAATTCAGCCGGCAGCCGCACCACGGCGAGGTGGCGATCGAGTGTCTTCATCTCCCACACCCAGAAGTCGGGATCGAGCGAGCGTCCGGCGGCCATCAGTGCCAGCATCGTCGACTGCGCATCCCCGGAGGTCCGTGCCACGACCGTCAAGCCGCGCGTCTCGTGCTGTGCGATCGTGCGGTACACCATCTCGCGAGGCGCCTCGCCAAGGGTTCTGATCATGGCGTTGCCGGCAACCCCGACGACGACGAGGTCGTCGTCGCTCGGATCGTGCGTCCGGATCAGCCGGCCGACGGCGTCGCCGTCCGGCCAGAAACGGCGTGCCATCGCGTCGCTGATGATCGCCACCGTCTGGCTGCCCTCGCGATCCGAGTCGTTGAACGGGCGGCCCCGGAGCATCGGAATCCCGATCGCATCGAAGTAGCCGGAGTCCACGTCGGCGCGATCCGCCAGAAAGGCTTCACGGCCCTTCGGCGGCTCGTGGCCGTCGACCGTGAACCCGAGCGACTGCGTGTTGAGCGTGTTCAGAGGAAGGTTATCCGTCACACCCAGCGCTTCAATCCCCGGGACCTGACGAAAGCGATCGAGCAGCTGCCGGGTGTGAACGCGCGCTTCCCCGGCCGAAAAGCGCGTGGCCGGTACGATGAATGACAGCAGAGCCGCCGGTTCACGTCCGAAGCCGGGATCGACCGCCAGCACGCGCTGGAAGCTCCGGAGGAAGAGGCCAGCACCGACGAGCAGCACGAACGACACCGTCACCTGGGCGATGACCAGCGAGTTTCGCCATCGCCGATGGCTCGGACGGCCGCCACCGGCCGTGTCGCTCTTGAGAGCCGTCAGGAGGTCTGGCCGCGTGCTCTGCCAGGCAGGCACGACGCCGAGCAGCGCGCCGGCCAGCGTCGACACTGTCAGCGTGAACGCCAGGACGCTCCAGTCGGGGCTGAGGTCGATCGCGATCGGAATCGGCAGCGGCAGATCTGCGCGGACCAGCAGGTCGAGCAGCCAGACCGACAGCCCGAAACCAAAGACGCCGGCGATGAGCGAAAGAACGGTGGTCTCGACGAGCAGGCCGCGGATCAACACACCGCGCGCTGCGCCGAGCGCCAGGCGGACGGCGATGTCGCGGTGCCGGTCGAGAGCACGCGCCAGCAGGAAGCTGGCCAGGTTGGTGCAAGCGAGCAGCAGCACAAGGCCGACGACGACCGCGAGGAGCCACGCGCTGCCGCGAATGTACTGGTCGAGCGGGGGATACAGCAGGACGTCCCGGACCGGGACGAGGGTGAAGCGCGCCGTCCGATCCCATCCGGGGATGGCATCCCTCGTAAGGGCTGCCGCGACGTGGTCCACTGCGACATCAAGC
>CAZCEL010000124.1:0-10666 GCA_964497175.1 uncultured Bifidobacteriaceae bacterium | reverse complement strand
GCTGGCCGATGACGTACTTGTCGAGCTCCGCGACAATCTGGCGCGGCGTCAAGGTGTCGGCCGAAGTCTGGGTGGTCTCTGGAAGGTAGATCGGCACGGAATGGACCCGCGGGCCTGCCCAGAGCTCTTCCACGGCGATGTGCGAATTGGTGTAGATGCAGATCTCGCCGGCAATCGCCATCGCCTTCTCGGCAATGGCGCGGGCGTCGAGATCCGTGCTGCCGGCAAGCGCCTTTGCCGCGGCAAGCGCGTAGGGCCCGCCCGACCCGATGGCCACGATCCCATCGTCGGGCTCGATGAGGTCCCCCGTACCGGAGAGCAGAAACGTCGTCGACCGGTCGAGGACGACCAGCATCGCCTCCAGGCGACGCAGGACGCGGTCGCTACGCCAGTCCTTGGCCAGCTCAACTGCCGACCGTTCGAGGTTCCCCCGATACTGCTCGAGCTTGGACTCGAAGCGCGAGAAGAGCGCAAAAGAATCGGCCGCGGAACCCGCGAAGCCGGCAAGAATCCGATCGTTGTACAAGCGCCGGATCTTGCGCGCCCGCTGCTTGACGACGGTCTGGCCGAACGTCACCTGGCCGTCGCCGGCCAGCACCGCCCGGTCCCTGTGCCGTACCGCCAGGATGGTCGTGCTACGCAGCATCTCTGGTCGTGACTGTATCGGCCCGACGATCGGGGTGTCAAGAAAACGGGACGGCCTGCTGCTCTCGCCGAGGGACGGTTTCGACGCTCGACTTGGACTCGGGGAAGAAAACGGGCCAGAATCGCCATGTGGAGCGTGGCAGACGGGTTGCTGGCCTTCACGGACAGGAGAAGTGTCATGGCTGAAGGGCTGAGAGGCTGGGCGTTGGCGGCCGGCGTGCTCGCGTGGCTGTGGCTGACCTTCACCTTGAACGTGCCAGTCGCGGCTGCCCAGGACCGCGGCGGGAGGAGCGGACGGGTCTCAGGCGGCGGCTCATCGGCTTCGTCCCCGCCACCCTCGGGCGGGTCCGGTGGACGAGCGGCGGCACCGGCACCAACGGGGGGCGGTGGTGGCTGGGGAGCGGTTCGAGACGGCGGCCGACGTGGAGATGGCGGAAGGCGTGAGTCGGGGGGCGGGGCCTCGGACAACGGCGCCAGGCGCCGGGACGGCTCGTCGGCGGAAAGAGGCGACAGTGGCTCGGGAAGGGCCGTGCCGTCGTACAGCCGGCCTCGAGGCGACCGGCCCAGTCCGGGCGAAGCTGTCGTGCGACAGCCCGGATCAGGCGGAGGAACGACCTTCTTCGTGTCGGACCCGTACTACCGTCGAGGGTTCTACCCGTGGGGCTACGGCGGCCTCGGGTTTGGCAGCTACTGGGGCGGATACGGGAACTACTGGGGCGGATACGGCGGGTTTTACGACCCCTGGTGGTACGGGTACGACCCGTGGCCCGGCGCCTACGCGACCGGTGGATACGACGACTACGACGGAGCCCTACGCCTGAAGGTCAAGCCCAACGACGCGTCGGTCTACGTGGACGGCTACTTCGCGGGGCAGATCGATGGGTTCGACGGCGTCTTCCAGCGGTTGCGGATCGAGCCTGGGCCGCACCGCATTGAAATCCGGGCTGACGGTTACGAGCCGCTGGTCCTCGACGTGCGGATCGTGCCGGGCCGCACGTTGACGTATTCGGGGACGCTGCGCCTGGTTACGCCGTAGACGTCTGCTCGCTCCCCCTGGCTCGCGATCGCCGCATCCAGGCGTAGACAGGAATGCCTGCGGCAATGATGGCGATCCCGGCCGCGGAGGGCCGCGGATTCCTCCAGATCTCGTTCAGCACCATCACGAAGCTCGCAAGCACGAACAGCCCGGGGGCCCAGGGGTAGCCCCACGCCCGGAAGGGTCGATCGGCTGCGGGTTCGCGGCTGCGCAGCACGAACAGCGCTGCCACGGCGATGCCTGCGAACAACACGATGGCGAAGCCCGTGTAGCTGACCAGCTCCGACAGCGTCCCGGAGAGCACGAGCACGCCGCTCCAGATCGCCTGAGCCAGAATCGCACTGGTCGGTGCATGGAAGCGTGGATGGATGCGGCCGGCGGGCGCGACGAACAAACCGTCCCGCGCCATGGCGAAGTACACTCGCGGCCCCGCCAGCACCATCGCGCTAATGCTCGCGGCGAGACTCACGATGGTAAAGCCAGCGATCAGGCTGCCAGCCACGAATCCAAACAGCTGATCGGCGACGGTATCGATGAGGGTTCCCTTGACCGCGGCGAGGTCGGCCACCGGCAACGCGTACAGATAGAGCGCATTCAGCCCCATGTAGATGAGGATCACTGCCAGCGTCCCGAGCCCGAGC
The DNA here is from genome assembly GCA_964497175.1 of uncultured Bifidobacteriaceae bacterium. Taxonomy (GTDB): domain Bacteria; phylum Acidobacteriota; class Vicinamibacteria; order Vicinamibacterales; family CAVVIG01; genus CAZCEL01. The sequence goes on along the minus strand of CAZCEL010000124.1, from coordinate 8,344 downwards.
GCGAGTGGGACGTTGCGTGCGGGCGACCTGATTTCTTCCGCGACATAAGAGGCCGCGTTCCACCCCGAATACGTGAACATCACGGGGACGAGCGCGAGCAACAAGCCCGTTCCTCCCAGCGTGCCGGACGCCACGAGGTTGGCCGTTTCTCCGCGGCCAATACTGAATCCGAGCGCCAGGAAGACGACCAGCGCGGACACCTTGACCCCGGCGAGCAGGTTCTGAACGATGCGGCCAGGCCCCAGTCCTCGCACGTGCGCCACCGTCAAGGCACCAATCACCGCGAGCGCAACGAGAGACTTCCGAGACAGGACGAGTGGAACGAGCGGGAGCGGAATAGTCAGCAGCGGAGTCCCGTCGGACGCGGCGGGCACGAATCGGCCGATGTACTCGGCCATGGCCACCGAGCTGGCGGCAATCGCGCCCGAAAAACCCGCGACGAACGACGTCCACCCGGTTAGGAAGCCGGCGAGCGGTCCGAAGGCTGCACGCAGATAGACGTACTCGCCACCCGCTCTGGGCTTGAGCGTGGCGAGCTCGGCATAAGCCATGGCACCGACAAAGGCGATGGCGCCGCCAAGCAGCCAGACGAAGAGGATGCCGCGAGGGTCCGGGACGAAGTCAGCCACCAGGACGGGCACAAAGAAAATCCCGCCACCGATAACGTTCGAGACGACGAGGGCCGCGGCGTCGATGGGACCGAGGCGGCGCTCGAGGGTGGCGCCCGACTGGCTAGCCACGCGTCATCTGAGTCATGGCGTGATCAGGCGCCGGGTGACGGGATATTCGCCGATTCGAGTCCACTGCTGGGAGCCGTACTTGGCGAACAGGCGGGCTTTCGTGTCGACAAACTGCGGATTCTGCAGCATCTGCTGGCGCGGCTCCGACCCAGTGTAGCCCAGTTGCGACGCCACGGTCTGCGGTTCGGAGGTCGCCCCGGGCGCCAGGCCAGCCGAGCCGACCACAGTCTTGAAGCCGCTGCCCCACTCGTTGTCCTCGCTCACGCGGAAGAACAGCACGTTGACCTGCAGTGTCCGCAGGGTCTGATCCGACGTGTTCTTCAATCTGAACGAGAGGGTGGGCACGAGCTTGTTCTGGCCATTGACCAAGCCGGCGTCGAACCAGCCCGTCGAGACGTCCTCAACGGTCAGCTGCTTGGCGAGGTCCAGGGCGGGGCCGTTGCAGGCGACCAAGCCCGACGCGAGCACGAGCGCCACGCTGATGGCTGAGGGTCCCGCAACGCGCACACGAGACGAGCGCATCGACGGTATTCTAGAACAGTCGCACGTCGATGCGCTTGCGCGCCTCCTCCCTCGAGATCTGGCCGGCCAGAAAGGCGCTCAGATCCGATCCCGCGATGCGGATGACCATGGTCCGGGCCTCGGTGTCGGCGGGCGCCAGACGCGGGCGATCGTCGTTGCGCCGGGCGGCCACCGTCAGCCACTCGCCGGCCGCGATATTCAGGCCGCGGCTGTGCTCGAGCATGGCGCCGACCAGCGCGTCACGCACCTCTGTCCGATACGCCTCATCCGGGTCGGTGATTACCGGATCGGAGGCCGCCGAGCGTGACGCCGCGGTGGTCGGGGTCACCCCAGCCGGCCGAGCCTGGGCGGGAGCGAGTTGATCGGTCACCAGCACGGGCGGCGCCACCTGCAGCTCGATTCGTTTGAGCGCCTGCTGCAGGTTGGCATCACCACCGGAGGCAGCCTCGATGAAGGACCGCACCGTTCTGAGCGCGCTCTCGATCCCAAGATTGTTCTGATCGAGCGCGCGGAAGCTCCACGCCAGCACGCTCCCCGCCAGCGACGGGACCCCGACATCGAAGAACACGCCGTAGCCATCGAGCCGGAATCCGCGGGCGCGGGCGTTTTCGGTCAGGAGCATGTCGCTCGGCGCGAGCGCCTGCAGGCGCTCGCGGATGATCGTCGCGCCATGCTCGGCGGCGCCTTCGAGCACCCGCTCCATCTGCGCGATCTGATAGCGCGCCTCGCGCAGCTGTACCGTGTTCGGGGACTGTCGCAGGTCAGGCGGCGCGACGGCCCGTATCCACGAGCCCGCCGCCGGAGGCCCGGCCGACAGAAGGCGCGCGTCGGCCTGGGCCAGGGCCACGGAGGCCATCAAGGCCATGATGGATGCCGCGATCGTCCCCATGATCGTCTTCATCGGAAGCTCCTGAGCCTTCTACTCCTTCTGCGAGACGCGCACAGCCAGACTGTTCACGAGCTGGCGCTGTCGCATCGCTTCGACCGCCGCGCTGCTTTGAATGACCCCGAGGCTGCGGTCGATCCGCACCAGGTCGGCCGCTCGCTGAGCCTGCAGCTCGCGCACGATCTCCGCCACGCGCAGCGCAAGCTCCCGCTGCTGACGCCGCTCGCTCTCGTCAATCAGCCTGCGGACGCGAGGGAGCAGGTCCAGATTGCTCGAGACCGGACTCGGCGGTCGAGCCGCCTCGACCAGCTGATTCGGGCGAGCCTCACGCGGCTGCGCGACGGAGTCCGCCACAGGCGCGCGATCGGTCGAGGGCTGGGCAGCAGGAGACGCGACGACCACCTGGTCGGTTCCTCCACGGGCCGGCATCCACCCCGTTTGAACCGATACGCCGTCCGCTGTGTACGACACGTGGAGGTTCGCCGCGCCCGCGGCAAATCCGATCACGAGCAGCGCCGCGGCCGCCTGCGCCCACGCCGGGATCTCGCGGAGCACCCGCCATGGGGCGCGCTGCGGCGGCGCGTCCGGCTTGAACACCAACCGGCCCGCAGGGAGCGGTGGCCCCCACCGCCCCAGCCCTGACCTGACCTGGTCGAACGCCGCCAACTCGTCGCGACACGAGGCGCACTCGCGCACGTGACGCTCGAAGGCTGCTCGTTCCACGGCGTCAATCTCGCCGTACAGGTACGTGACGAGGGCTTCCTCGCGCGTCGCTCCGTAGGTGCAGGATGCTTTTGTCATATCTCACGCCACTCGCCCGGCACGGTCCGCCAGCTCGCGCCGGAGCACTGACAAGCCCTGATACAGGCGGGTCTTCACGGTGCTCAATGGGCATCCCACCACGTCGGCGATTTCCTGAAAGGTGAGCCCATGATATTCCTTCAACACAATCGCCGCGCGCTGCTCCTCGGGGAGCCGCTCCATGGCTCGTTCGACGAGCCGGGCGAGATCCTTCCGCGCGACGAGGTCCTCGATCGGTTCCGAGGGCTCGGCCGCCGAGGCCAACTCCACCAGATCGACATCCTCGGGGGGCTGGACAAGCCTCGCCCGTCGCTCGCGGCGCACCCAGTCGCGGCACAGATTGAGCGCAATGCGATAGAGCCAGGACGAGAACTTGGCCTGGCCGCGAAACCCGGACAAACCACGGAATGCACGCAGGAATGTCTCCTGACACACGTCGCGCGCATCTTCTTCACGCCCGATCGTGCGATACGCGAGGGCGTAGATGGGCCGTTCCCATCGCAGGATGAGCTCGTTGAAGCTGTCGGCGTCGCCGCGGATCGACCTCGCGACGAGCTCTTCATCCGTCCGTATCATGCGGCGCGCGGTACCCTTGCCCAATGTACTTAGACGGCCAGGGTCCCGTCTCGGCCGTGGCGGGCCGAAAGCGTTCGGCGTGATAGAATCGTACTCATAAGACATTGATAAATAGATGTTTATGGCCCCGTCTGTGCCACACTGCGGCTCCGGGCCCGAGGACGCCGCGCTACAATTCCGACCCACTCTCTTCCGCGTGATGTCGGGTCTTCTCCCGGGACCGCCGCTCGAAACAGTCCTCGCGCGTGCCTCTGACATCGGCGACGTGCTGCCGCACCTCCATGAGCGCGCGCTGCGACAGCTCGGCGGCGTGCGCTCGGTGCTCTTCGAGTACGACCCGCGTAATGGATGGCTGCTGCTGACGTCGGCCTTGGGGTCGGCCCTGCACGCTGGGGGGCCCTGGTCCCCGGCCGAGGACGAGCGCCTCGTGATCGATGAAGCGTTTCGACAGCACGCGCCGACCTATGTCCCCGCTCTTCAGCGGCAGATGCCCGACCTGTGGACACGCCTTGACACGACCAGTGCCTTGCTGCTGCCGCTCTCGCGAGGTGTCGATCGAACAGGCCTGCTGGTCGTCGGCTTCGACGACGCGCCCCTCCCCTGGTCGGCCAGCACAGACGCGACCGACCTGGCCAACGCCTTCCTGATGACAATCGAGTTCTTCCGGCTGCGCCGCAACCAGTCGATCCGTGAGAGCGTCCGCGAGCTGCTCGACGAGTTCGCCGACGGCCTGTCCGCGACCTCGGATATCCGCGCGGGCATCGAGACGTTCTGCCGGCGGGCGACCAGTCTGTTCCGGGCCGATCGGACGTCGATCTGGATCCACGATCGCCACGCCCGAAACCTGGTCATGCGGTTCTCGTCCGATCCAGCCAGGCTCGCGCCAGGCGTCTGGGTCGCCAGCGACGATGCGGCCGCGCCGGCGGCGACAGCGATGCGCAGGCGGCGCGCCGACATGGCCCCCGGCACTGACGACGGCCGCCGGTCGATCGCGGTGCCGCTGCGTGGATATCGGCGCGCGCTTGGCGCCCTGCTGATCGACGGGATTGCCGTCGAGCCGGGCGGTGAACTCGACGCGCTGGACCGCGCCGACGAACTGGCGCGTCAGCTGTCAAACGCCATCGAAACGGCCCAGCTCATCGACGACATCGTCGCCCAGCGTGCCGAACGTGGGCGTCGTGCACCGGCGCCCTCAGTGCCCGAAGGGAGGGAAGGATCTGACCAGTCGGCCAGGCTGGCGGCGCTCGGTCAGCTCGTTGCGGGTATCGCGCACGAGCTCAACAACCCCTTGCAGGGCGTGCTCGGCCATCTGCAGCTGTTGCGGGCGACCAGGGCGTGGCCGAAGCCCCTGCGGCGAGAAATGCGGACGATCTGCCGGGAGGCCGACCGCGCGGCCGCCATCGTGAGGAACCTTCTGGTTTTCGCGGGATCGGAGGGGCTCGTGCGGCGGTCGCTGAGCCTGAACACGCTCCTCAGACGAGTCGCCGCGCTTCGGCAGACGCCCTGCCGCGCCCGCCAGATCGAGATCGTCTGCGACCTCGCGCTCCCCTTGCCGCGCCTCCAGGGCGATCCGCTGCTGCTGCATCAGGCGCTGTTCAACATCGTCCTGAACGCCGAGCAGGCCATCGGCAGTTCGCGAGAGCCGGGGCGCATCGTCCTGACGACGAGGTTCGATGCGTCCACCGACCGGATCCTGGCGTCGGTCCGCGACTCGGGCCCGGGCATTCGCGGGGATGCACTCGCTCACATCTTCGAGCCGTTCTACACGACCAAGGAGATCGGCCAGGGAACGGGGCTGGGACTGTCGCTCGCTTACGGCATCATCCGCGAGCACGGCGGCACGATTACCGCGGCCAATCACCCCGAGGGCGGCGCCCTCTGCACGATCGAGCTGCCGGCGCTCCGCCGCCATGATTGACGAAACGTTCCTCACGGTCGGGGAGGTGCTGGAGTACCTGCAGGTGAACAGCCGAACGGTGTACCGGCTGATCAAGGCCGGCAGACTGCCGGCGATCCGCGTCGGCCGCCAGTGGCGATTCAGAAGACGCGACCTCGACGCGTGGCTCGAGCGCGAGCCTGCCGGGAGACCGGCGCAAGGGGAGATCGGCCGACGCCACGGCTCGCCCGCCGAAGGCGGGCGTCCTCGTGTGCTGGTCGTGGACGATGAAGAGAGCATCCGTGACCAGCTGATGAAGATGCTCGCCACGGAGGACTACCAGGTGGACGCCGTGCCAGACGGACCGACGGCTCTTGAACGGATGCGCCTGAAGCCCTACGACCTGCTGGTCACCGATCTCCGGCTACCCGGCATGGATGGACTTGCGCTCGTTCGGGAAATGAAACGACTCAAGAGGGACCTGGCTGTCATCGTCGTGACGGGGTATTCCACCGAATCAGCGGCAATCGAAGCGCTCAACCTTGGTGTCGCCGGCTATCTGACCAAGCCGTTCCGGATGCGGCAGGTTCTGAACAAGGCGGCCTCTGCACTCGGCGTGGACGCCGAATAGGGAAGCGCAAAAAAGCCGCGTGCTACAATAACTAGTTTACGTTTCAACATGATCCAGCTGTCGGAGCTCACCAAGTCGTTTGGCGACCGAGTCCTGCTCGACCACGTGACCTGGCAGATCGCGGCCAGGGAGCGTGTGGGCCTGTGCGGTCCCAACGGCGCCGGAAAGACGACGCTGATGCGGATGATGGCAGGACTCGAGGAACCCGACTCGGGCGCGGTGCTCAAGCCCTCGGCGCTGACGGTCGCCTACCTTCCGCAGGACGGGCTTCAGCACCATGGGCGGTCGTTGTTTCAGGAGGCCAGCAGCGCGTTCGATGAACTGCTCGATATCAAGGCGGAGATGCACGCCCTCGAAGCCCGGCTCGGTGAGCCGACGATCCCCGAACCGGAGCATGATGCGATGCTCTCCAGGTACAGCAATCTCCAGGATCGCTTCCGGCTCGGCGGCGGGTACAGCATCGAGCTGCAGACGGCGACCGTGCTGCAGGGGCTGGGCTTCAAGACGGAGGATTTCGAGCGGACGACCGACGTCTTTTCGGGGGGCTGGCAGATGCGGATCGCGCTGGCCAAACTGCTGCTGCGCCGCCCCGGGCTGCTGCTCCTCGATGAGCCGACCAACCACCTGGACCTTGACGCTCGAAACTGGCTCGAGGAGTACCTCACCGGGTACCCTCATGCGGTCATCCTGGTCTCGCATGACCGCTTCTTCCTCGATGCAGTGGTGACGCGCATCGCAGACCTGACGCTCCGCACGCTGACCGACTACGTCGGAAACTACAGCGCGTACCTGGCCGCGCACCAGGCTCGCATCGAACAACTGCGGAAAGCCAAGCGCGAGCAGGACGAAGAGGTCGCGCGCGTCAAGATGTTCATCGACCGATTCCGGTATCAGGCCACGAAAGCCTCTCAGGTGCAGAGCCGCGTCAAGATGCTCGAGAAGGTCGTGCCGATCGAGGTGCCGCCCGAGCGGAAGAAGATTCATTTCGACTTTCCGGTCTGCGCCAGAAGCGGCCGGACCGTGCTGGAGCTGAAGAATGCCCGCAAGGCCTTTGATGATCTGGTCGTCTTCCAGGATCTCACGCTGCACATCGAGCGTGGGGACCGCATTGCGCTGCTCGGACCAAACGGCGCCGGAAAGTCCACGCTGATGCGGATGCTGTCAGGCGAGGATGCCCCCGATCACGGGCACCGGACAGTGGGGCACAACGTGGTGGTGCAGTCGTTCGCGCAGGACGAAGCGGCACGGCTCGAGCCGTCTCTCACCGTTTATGAAACGCTGGCTTCGGGATCGCCGCACCACATGGTTCCCATCATCAGAAACATCCTGGGGGGGTTCCTGTTCGCCGGCGACGACATCTACAAGCCGGTGCGCGTCCTGTCGGGCGGTGAGCGGACTCGTCTGGCTGTGGCCCGCATGCTGCTTCGTCCCTCGAACACACTGCTGCTCGACGAGCCGACCAATCATCTCGATCTCGAGTCCAAGGAGGTCCTGCTCGACGCGCTCGTCGACTACGGCGGTACGCTGGTCTTCGTCTCGCACGATCGCTACTTCGTCGAGCGCCTTGCCACCAAGGTCATCGAGGTCGGCAGCGGCGCGGCTGTTGTGTACCCCGGCACCTACACCGAGTTCCTGTGGCACAAGGCCCAGCCCGCCCACGAGGTGCGCCCGCCTTCGGCGGCTCCAAAATCGGCTCCGTCCCCTCCGGTCAGCCGGGCGCGGCGCGGCTCGCATCGGATTGGCACGGCGGGGGGCGGTCGGGTCGAGCGACGGTCGAGCGACGGAGCCCGGCGCAGGGCCGATCTCGCGAAGCGTGCGCAGATCGAGGCGCTCGAAACGCGAATTGCCGAGACCGAGGCGGCAATCAGGGAGATCGAGCAGGCGATGGCGGCGCCCGGCTTCTACACGGACCGCGCGGCGGCCCAGCCGGTCATCGACCGGCACCAGACGCTGATGTGGGAAGTTGGCGATCTCATGCAGCAGTGGGAAGAACTGCACACTTCCCTTGTAACCCTCTGAATCCCAGCAACTTTCCGACCGAAAAGACGGGCTGATGCCGTCGGGAGGCCCGTGCGCCCGCCTGGCGACAATGTGCCGCGATGCCTCCCGCTCCAAGACACCCCGATGCACGCCCTCGACGGCGATCTGCCATGGCCGATCTGGGCGCCGTGCGGCCCGCGGCGCTGCGGGCTGGGCTTCCCGACGACCGGTTCTTCCGTCACGTGGTGAGCAGCATGCGCAACGGCGTCATCGCGATTCATCGCGATGGGCGGCTGGCGCTGGCCAACGAGGAGGCGTACCGCATCTTCGGA
>CAZCEL010000123.1:0-10709 GCA_964497175.1 uncultured Bifidobacteriaceae bacterium | reverse complement strand
GCCAGAAAGGTTCTGGCCGCGGCGACCGAAACTGAGGCGCTTGACCGTGCCCTCGCGCTTGTCGTGTCGGAAGCGGAGGTGGATGCCGCGCTTCGTGAGGTCTCCCGCAAGGGGAGGTTGAAGAAGCTGTTCCCGTGACATGCGTCGCCTGGTCATCGACACGAACATCTACATCGACTGGTTCAATGCCGGTCTTCACGAAGACATCCTGTTTCAGCGGGATACCATCAAGCATCTGAGCGCTGTCGTCTTGATGGAGCTTCGCGCAGGCGCTTTCTCCACCTCTGATCGCCGCCTCGTGCAGCGCGTCGAGAGGGCCTTCGCAAAGGCAGGGCGGATCCTCGTGCCGTCGCGGGCCGTCTTTGCCGAGGCTGGCGATGCCCTTCGTCGGTTGCAGGCCGAACGAGGCTTCCATCTCGAGGCCAGCCACTCCATCGTGGCCGACGTCATCATCGCCCTGTCGGCCCGATCAATCGGTGCGACGGTAGTGACGCAGAACGAGCGTCACTATCGAGCCATCCAGTCAGTCAGGCCGTTTCAGCTCGTCATCATCGAGTAGCGCCAGAGCTGAACGGAATCTCTGGATGAGCAGTTCGGACACACGGGACAAACTGCACCACGGTCTCAGTAGGCGCGGAGTTGGCGCGCCCGGCAGGACTCAAACATGCGACCCCCGGCTTGGAAGGATGAATTCCGGTGACGGAGATACTTGAGTGTCAACAAGTTGAGAGGACTGCCACGCGGACGTGCCACGCGACCTGACCAGCCTCGTACTCCGCGAACGAACGCCTGTCGAAAGGTCGTCCCTCAAACCACTCCGCTACGGCCGCAAGGCAGACGCGTAGAGGATGTTCCCGGCCGCAACTGTGACGTACTGCTTGCCGATCACCGCGTAGCTCATCGGGCCGCTGTACACACGGCCGGCGACGGGCGCCTGCCAGAGCACCTGGCTCGTGCTGGCGTTCAACGCATAGAAGTATCCGTCGCCGACGCCCGCGAACAGGAGGTCGGTTGCCGTCGTCAACACGTCGGACTTGTCTCTCTTGAACTCCCACTTCCTCTCTCCCGTTAGAGGATCAAACGCGCGCAGTGCTCCGTACGCCTCGTTGGGGGCGTGGAGCCACCCAACCGGATGGCCGGTGAAAACGGCAGGCGGAACCCATCCTCGTTCGCGTGCGTGGGTGATCACCGACGGATCCGGGGTGTGAAGCGTGCCAGCTTGTACCGCGGTCGTGACCTCGACGCCTCGTGCGCGCAAGCCTTTCGCGACGGCACTCGGCACGTGCTCGTCGGTGAGGTACCTAATTCTCGCCACGCAGCGAGCTGAGTTTCTGGGAGCGTTTTGACAGGATTTGTGCGCGCATCGCTTCGGCGAGCGCGCGATCGTCGCCGGTGCGCTTGTCGATCTCTTCGCGGTGATCGAAGTAGTAGGCGAGCGCCGCATGGACGTCGCCCAGTGTCAGGTCGTACTCGGACGCGATCTCGTCGACGCTCTTGCCAAGTCGTTCGTGCCAGATCGCAATATCCTGGACCGTGATCCGATGCCCGCGGATGCGCGGCTTCCCGCCGGCCATCGCCGGCGTCACTTCGATGTGCTCGTCCAAGGTCCTGCTGCGCATTTCTCTCCCACTCTACAGCGGGCGCCTGATGCCGCCGAATAGCGCCATCCTACGGCTGGCCGACGCTCGCGGCGCCGGCACGGCACTCTGCGACCGGCAACTCAGCATTTGACACCGCCCAGGTGGGCTTGCATGATGGCGGGCGGCGAGCCGCTACCGGTGCCCGTGCCGTTCGCACCGGTCGGTCCAAGGGGCGGAACCAGGGCTGCGCACGTTCCAATAACGCCTGGGCGCCGCTCTGACCTACGTTGTCACTGCGCCGCCATATGCTCTCGCTGCAAGAAGGGGCAGAACGTGGTTGACCCAGATTTCGAGAACGCATTTGAGCGATTGACGGGGAATCGCCCGTTTCCTTGGCAGTTGAAGTTGTTTCACAAGATGCGGCTCGGACCGGAATCGTTCCCCGCGCGGTGCGACATCCCCACGGGACTCGGCAAGACGTCTGTCATCGCGGTCTGGCTTTTGGCGCGCGAAATCAACCCCGCACTTCCACGGCGGCTGGTTTACGTGGTCAACCGGCGGACAGTGGTCGATCAGACCACCTTCGAGGTGGAGCAATACAAGAAACGGCTCAAGGAACGAGGCCGAGACCTGGCCGTCAGCACGTTGCGTGGCCAATTCGCGGACAACCGCGACTGGTCCGCTGATCCATCGCGCGAAGCGGTCATCTGCGGCACGGTGGACATGATCGGCTCGCGCCTGCTGTTCGCCGGCTACGGCATTGGCTTCAAAGGCAAGCCTCTGCACGCGGGTTTTCTCGGGCAAGACACGCTGATCGTTCACGACGAAGCGCACCTGGAGCCCGCTTTTCAGGATCTGCTCCTTGCGATCGAAAACGAACAACGCCATGGCCGATTTCCCGACCGTCATCCAATGCGGGTGATGGATCTTTCGGCAACATCGCGGGGTAACGGAGAAGTGTTCGGACTGACCGACGAAGAGAAACACGCGGACTTCGACAGGACACATGTCTCGCCAGAACTTCGCGCTGTCTGGAAGCGAACGCATGCGAAGAAGACGGTCGTGTTGCATCCGGTCCACGAGGAGAAGAAGGAACTCGCCGGCCAGCTTGTCGAGCTCACTCGCGAACACGAAGGCACAACGCGCGCGATTCTCGTATTCGTGCGGACTGTCGATGATCTGGGGAGAGTCGTCGACAGCTTGCCGAAAGGTCGAACGCAACAACTCTCCGGCACGATGCGCGGATATGAGCGGGAACGACTGCTCACCGACGATCCGGTGTTCGCTCGGTTTCTTCCGGAATCAAGCCGTCCCAAAGGCGTCACTCCCGCCGATGGCGCGGTTTATCTCGTCTGCACGAGCGCCGGCGAAGTCGGCGTGAACCTGTCCGCCGATCACCTTGTCTGTGACCTGACGACGTTCGAAAGCATGGCGCAGCGTTTCGGACGCGTGAACCGGTTCGGCCTGCGCGACGACACGCGAATCGATGTCGTGTATCCGGACACGTTCGACGAAAAGGACAGGCTTAGTCCTGCCCGAAAGAAGACGCTCGATCTGCTTCGCCAGCTCGATGGGAACGCCAATCCTGACGCGCTGGGCAAGCTCGACGCGAAGGCCAGAGCCGCCGCGTTTGCCCCATTGCCCACCATTCTCCCTACCTCCGACATCCTCTTCGACGCCTGGAGCATGACCAGCATTCGAGACAGAATGCCCGGCCGGCCGCTGGTCGAGCCATACCTCCATGGCATCCGCGACTACGAGCCGGCCGAAACACACGTCGCCTGGCGCGAAGAAGTCGGCGTGATCGTCGGCGATTTGCTCGAGGACTACCCACCCGACGAAATGCTCGAAGCGTACCCGATCAAGCCACACGAAATGCTGCGCGACCGCACCGACCGCGTGTGGAAGGAACTCGTCAAACTCGCCAAACGGCATCCAGGCAGGCCGGCGTGGGTTGTAGACGAACAGGGCAAGGTCGACGTTGTGGCGGACATCTCGGATCTCGCGAGTTGGGACAAAAAGCAGGCAGATGCGCGACTTGGAAGCACAACTGTGCTGCTCCCTTGCGACATCGGGGGATTGACGGCCCAGGGCACGCTGAATGGCGATTTTCCGCCGTTGCGGAAGAACGACGAGCCCACCGAGCCAGACAACAACGATGTTGCCGATGAATACTCGGACGACAAGGGTCCATTGCGGAGGCGTGTCCGCGTAAGCCCTGACAATGCCGACTCGGCCATCACTCCAAAGGAAATGAAGCCGGTCTATCGAATCGTCTTCACTGATCCAAGTGACGAAGACGGCGAGCCCACCGAAGAATGGATCTGGTTCGAGCGCACCACGCAGGCCGACGCCGACGCCCGCAGCCGATCCAGCTATGGCCTTGACCTGCATCTCGCCGATGCGAGGGAAGCGGCCGCGCGGTTCGTGTCGGGGCTTTCCCTCGATCCCGATTTGCGCGACGCCGTCATTCTCGCCGCATCCTGTCACGACCTCGGCAAGGATCGCCCGCGATGGCAGCGCGGCATCGGCAATGACAACTATCCTCAATCCAAGTGGGCCAAGTCGGGCAAGCGTGGGCGAATCGAACGTTCGCCTTACCGGCACGAGTTCGGATCGATGTTGGACATCCAACACCTTCCAGCATTCCAAGCGCTCTCACATGATTCCCGCGAGTTGGTTCTGCATCTGATCGCCGCTCACCACGGCCGGGCGCGGCCACACTTTACGTCCGAAGAGTGTCTCGACGACAAATACCCTGGCCAAACCGCAGGGCAACAGTCGATCGGCGCCCTGAACCGCTTCGCCCGACTCCAGCGGCGGTTCGGCCGGTGGGGCCTCGCGTATCTCGAATCCCTCGTACGCGCCGCGGACTATGCGGCCAGCGAACTTGCCGACGCGAATCCCGCCCGAGGCGCCCAGTGATCCGCATCCCCGTCGACCTGACCAACCCCGGCCAGTTCTTCGCCTGCTGCGGATTGCTGGAACTGGCCGACCGGGTCTCGCCGAGGGCGGAGGTTACTGGCGAATTTTCACCGCCGCGGTTTCACCGTTCGAATTTCTGTATTTCCGCCCGCGTTCCGTTGTCCTCGTCCGACCTCGTGAAGATGCTCGTGAATTGCGAGCGAACGGCCGTCGACCCGTACCAGCCGATCCGCGGTTCGGACGGTAAGCCAGTCAGGGACGCCACAAAGACCAAGCCTGTGCTGTTCCAACATCACGACAGGCTGGATGGCGAGTCGTTCTCCGTCCGCCTTGCCTGGTGGCTCGACGAACTGGCCGGGACGCAGACCCGTTTCAAGACCTGGAGCGCTCATAATTCGGCGGAGGGCCTGATAGCGGACCTATCGAGCCAGGTGCGGGCCGATGACATCAACGACGGGAATCTCTTTGAACAGCAGGCGGGCATGACCAGCCGCCTTGGCTTGGACCCGCGGAGCAGCTGGAATACGCTCGACACCGGCTTTTCCCCGAACGACCAAAGCCTTGCAGTCGATACGTACGCGGCGACCGAACTGCTGGCGGCCGTTGGCCTCGAAACGTTCCGGCCGGCGACGGCGGGCGATGGCTACGTATATGGCATCTGGACTAGACCGTTGCCCGTGATCGTCGCCCGCGCCGCTGCGTCGTGTGCCCTGAGAATTCAAGATACCACCCGCTACCGCTTTGAGGTCGCCTCACGCGGGAGGTTCAAATTCTTTACGAGGGCGCTACTTGAAAGGACCGCTCATGACTGAGCTCCTGATCAACACGTTCGACGAATTGCTGGAGGACGATGGACCTGCAGCGATCGTGTTCCGACGCAAGCTGCTACCCGTCGAGGGCAAGGATGCTTGGATTTTCCCGCCCACATTCGCCAAAAGCCAATCGGCCGAGGAGGAAGAGGAAGGAACCGGAGGCGATTACCAGATCGACTTGCTTCCCGATGACCCACGACGCAACGTCTGCATCATCGACAGTGTTGGCTCGCAGGCCAACCGAATGGAACCGGTGTTTAAGGAGGAACGTTACGCTGCCCTTGTCCCACAGCTCGTGGTCACCATGAAGGATGGTGATAGTGTCAACATCCTGGATGCAGGCCACCGCGCTGCCGATGCGGCTTTCCGCTTCTCAACGGAACTCGGTCCCAAGCTGTGGGATGCGTTCGAGTCCATCAAGAAGACGCGCGACTATTCCAAACTGGCAAGACTTGCTCCGACGTCGCTGATCTTCGGCGTCTGGGATTCTCGCGGTACAGGTGTGAAGATCCAACGGATCGTGCGGTCGGTGATTCGCGCCTACAATGTGACGGAGGCCAAACGTTACGCTACGTATCAAGCCCCCTACGATTACACCGCAAACGGATTGATCAGTGCAGATCTCGACAAGGGCACTGGTAAGAACAATCCGCTGTCACAGGAAGGGTTCAAGTTCTCCCTGGCGACCGGGACTCATGGCGGCGTTCAGGTTGGGGGCGATATCAACCAAGAGGCAATAATCAACCTTGTAGCATTACGCACTCTCACCGAGGACACCCACCTGAAGCGCTATTTGTTCGGCCTTTCTCTCGTTGCTCTTAGCTACCGCGATCAACAGTGCTTCAACTTGCGTGAAGGTTGCCTGCTCCGCGCGGCAACGAGAGTCGACTACGAAGGCGAGTGGCGTAAAGTGGGTTTTGACTCTTCCGAAGAACCCATCAGCATCAACCATGAAGATGCTTTGAGTTATGCCGCCGCTGCCAAGGCCCACTTCGCGTCTGAGGCCAAGGTGCAGGATGAGTTCGACAAAGCAACGGCTGACTCATGGCTCAAAATCGAAAAGAAGAGGCGTAAGACGATCGCGAAAATAAAGCACCCAGCGAAAGGCGTCGCCGATGAACCGGTCACAACAAAGAAGAAGGACGGACAAAGAAAATCAGCGGTCAGTGAGAGTGGAGATTCGGAGTGAGTTGCCTTGTTGTCACCGTACGCCTCCTCGATGACCGTTACCACGGGAAACTCGCAGACGATGGGCCACCGGAGTGGCCGCCGTCGCCGTTCCGATTGTTCTGCGCTCTCGTCGCCGGCCTAGCGCGACGCGGCCAGCTCGAAGGCGCAGGCACGGCATTGGCCTGGCTGCAAACGCTCGAGGCGCCTCTTATCATCGCGCCAAAGGCGAAGAAAGGGCAGGCACTAAAGCGCTATGTGCCCAACAACGATGGCGACAAATGGCCCAGCCGGCAGGACCGGTTGGGGACGAAGCCGAGTTTACCCACGCTCTTCCTGGTTGAACCCTATGAGAAGCCCGAAGTGCATTACGTATGGGACGTGACGGGCAAGGGCGATTCTCCGACCGCCGACATCAAACGCGCCGCGCGGAGTGTGACGGCGCTCGGCTGGGGCATCGATATGGCTTTTGCTGATGCACGGCAGGCAACGATGGCAGAGATTGGTGCGCTCAAGGGAATTCGTTGGTACCCGAAGAGGACGGCCGACTCGGTTTGGGACACACTTCGGATTCCGACACATGACGCGGGGACCGGCGAATGCACGCTCGACGACCTGCGGCATTGCCACGGCACGTTCATCAACCGAATTGAGCAGGGCAAGCCGCTCAAGACCGTGGATAAGCCGAAGGTCTTCGACCGCGTTCTTTACGCCAGCACAGAGCGGCCGATCCGAAGGCCGTTCGCCGTCTTCAAGTTACTCGACTCGAACGAAGATCCCGCGCAGTATCCCCACGCCAAGCTTGTTCACATCGCCGGCATGGTGCGGCATGTCGCGATCGAGGCGATGACCGAGGCTGGAGCGGACGCCGACTTCGTCAATCGGTTCATTCGCGGCAAGCGCGATGCAGCTTCCGGCGATGAGCACAAGCAGATGTCGTACCTCCCGCTGCCTTCCATCGGCCATGCACACGCCGATGGCATGATCCGTAACATCATGCTCGTCGCGCCGATCGGCATGGAGCGTGAGCTCGCCGATGTAGCCCTCCGCATCGACGGTGTTCCGCTGAAGCCCGAGGGACACCTTGAAGGTCGCGAGCCGGAGTCTTCGCCGACTGACGCTTATCGAGCTGAACTTCGGCGGTTCACCCCGCCCAAGGGAAAGTTCATAGACACGCGCTACCTCGGCACATCCAGTATCTGGCAAACGGTCACGCCGCTAATTCTCGACGGCCACAACGACAAGAAGCCCGAGAAGACGATCAAGCTGATTCAGTGCGCGCTGCAGCGGGCCGGCATTGAAACGCCATGCGAGTTCGCCTGGCAGTCGGTCCCGTTCTTCAGAAACTGCCTCAGCGCCCACACGTACGATCGCGCCGGCCGGTACGCCGGTTATCACCGGCCCGCACATCTCAAAGACCTCACCGCCGTCCACGTGCGGATCGAATTCGCTCGTCCCGTCCCCGGCCCACTCTCCCTCGGCGCGGGGAGGCATTGTGGCTTTGGCCTGATGGCCCTGGCGGATTGACGTTGGCCAAGCTCTTTGAAAACTGAATAGCACAAGCTCTCCGGAGTGGTGTTCCGCACGGCTGCGACCGATAACCCGGCACAGCCGTGCGCAACACGTATCTGGTCTGCTATGACATCTCCAACGACCTTCGGCTGCGCCGCGTCCACAAGACGATGGTCGGCTTCGGGGATCGGCTGCAGTACTCGGTCTTCGAGTGCAAGTTCTCGCCGGCCGACCTCGCGCGCTGCAAGCACGCGCTGGGCAAGGTGATTCACCACCGTGAGGACCAGGTGCTGTTTGTGGATTTGGGAGCGGTCGAGGGGCGCGGCGAGCGCGGCATCACAGCCATGGGTCGCGCGTACTCCACGCTCGACCGCCCCTGCATCATCGTCGATCGCGAGCACGAGACAGGGGAGATCGCGGGGACGAAGCGGAAGGTCGACGCGATCCGCCTGGCGCGGGAACAGCGCGCGGGTGACTGGACCGAGGAAGACGAATGAGCATGGAGCCGCTCCCATCGCGCCTCTCGTTCCCGCTGCGCCCAATCGCGGCGAAAGCCGGACTGCGGCGCCTGCTCGAGCTCCCGCGCTATCTGCCGGCGCGCATGTTGAACGAGTTCACGTACTGCCCGCGCCTTTTCTTCTACGAATGGGTCGAGGGCGTCTTCGCGCACAGCGACGACACCATCGAGGGCGCGCTGCGTCACGAGACGCTTGGTGAAAAGGCCGAAGCGTTACCGGCCGCGGAGAGCGCGGGGGACGAGCCGATCCGCGCATGATCGGTGTCTCTCTCCAGTGATCGATATGGCCTTGCCGCAGTCATCGACCTCGTGGAAGGGCAGGGCGATGCGGTATCCCCGATAGATTACAAGCACGGCGCCCCCCGCGAGCGCGAGGGTGGCCTGGAAGCATGGCCCACCGATCGCGTGCAGGTCTGTGTGCAGGCGCTGATCCTGCGGGATCAGGGGTACACGTGCGACGAGGCCGTCGTGTACTACAACCAGACGAAGCAGCGGGTTCGCGTGTCGATCACCGATGAGCTGGTGACCGCCACCATGGCGAGCGTAGAAGAGGCGCGGCGCATCGCCGCGTCCGGCTACATCCCTCCACCGCTCGTCGACAGCCCCAAGTGCGTGCGTTGCTCGCTGAACGCCATTTGTCTGCCGGACGAGACTCGCGCGCTGCTTCAGGGCACTCACGAAGACGAGCCGGACGGCGTCGAGCAGCTCGCGCTGTTCGAGCAGGATGTGCCCGCGGCAAAAGGCACTCACCTATCGGATGTGCGACGGCTCGTTCCGGCGGGCGATGACCTGCGGCCTTTGTATGTCACCGGCTATGGGTTCTCGGTCGGAAAGTCCGGCGGCGTTCTGCAGATCAAGGAGAAGGGAGCGCTGGTGCAGGAAGCGCGGCTGAACGACGTCGCGCAAGTGAATGTCTTCGGCAGCGTGTCGGTGACGTCAGGTGCAGTGCAGGCCCTCGCGGAACTGGATCGCCCGATTGCGTACTTCACCACGGGCGGCTGGTTCTATGCGATGACTGCTGGGCTCGGCCTGAAGAATGTGTTCCTTCGGCGCGAGCAGTTTCGGCGCGCCGACGATGAGGCCTTCTGTCTGCGGGTGGCGTGCGCGATCGTCGCGTCGAAGGTCCGCAATCAGCGGACGCTGCTCCAGCGCAATCACGTGGAGCCGCCGGCACGAGCGCTCGACGCGCTGAAACGGCTCGCGAAACAGGCGCTCTGCGCCGGCGCGATCGAGTCGCTGCTCGGCATCGAGGGGACGGCCGCGCACTACTACTTCGGTCACTTCACCGGGATGATCAAAGTAGACGAGGGGCAAGAGCACCCCGCCTTCGATTTCACGGGCCGCAACCGGCGGCCGCCGCGCGACCCGGTGAATGCATTGCTGTCGCTCGGCTACAGCCTGCTGGTGCGCGATCTGACCATCGTGTGCCACGCGATCGGGTTCGATCCATTCATGGGGTTCTACCATCAGCCGCGCTTCGGACGTCCGGCGCTGGCGCTGGATCTGATGGAGGGATTCAGGCCGCTCATAGTGGATTCGGCGGTGCTGTTTGCGTTGAACACGGGGATGGTCGCGCCTGACGACTTCCTCCGCGCCGGCGAATCGGTGGCCTTGACGGCGCGTGGTCGAAAGCGGTTCCTGCAGGCGTACGAGCGACGAATGGATATGCAGGTCACGCACCCGCTGTTCGGGTATCGTGTGAGCTATCGGCGGGTACTCGAGATTCAGGCGCGGTTGCTCGCCCGCGCGGTCATGGGAGAGCTTCCCGAGTATCCGGGATTTGAGACGCGGTAGCGGAGCGAGCGGTCATGTGACGGCGAGACGCGGGGATGCGCTCGCGGCGCGGTTTTCTTGGTGAAATCGAGTAAAGTGAGTGCATGATCGTTGCTGTTCTCGATCGGCGCCGGCTGACCAAGTGCAACCGCTCGCAATGCGCCTGCAAACGTGTTGATTGCGCAGGAGTTTTCGTGGGCCGTTTCCGCCGACGATCGTCGGCGGCCTCATTGAAGCCCGACCGTGTCGCGCTGAATGCCTACCGGATCGTGGCGTTTCCGCCGACGATCGTCGGCGGCCTCATTGAAGCGGCGGAGTTGACGTAGGTCGTGATCGTTTGCAGCGCGTTTCCGCCGACGATCGTCGGCGGCCTCATTGAAGCGGAAAGGAAGGGAAGGGAAGGAGCTTTTGGAGGTTGGAGTT
>CAZCEL010000122.1:0-10771 GCA_964497175.1 uncultured Bifidobacteriaceae bacterium | reverse complement strand
GCCACGCTGTGCCGGCGCCTGCCGCAAGCGCCGCCGCGAGGAAAGGCCCTGCCGGAACGGCACGACCCGACCAGATCGACGTGGCGACCGCAAGCCCGACGCCGATGGCGCAGGCGACAGATCGCATGACTCCCTGCAGGGTGGACCGCCTGGTCCGCCAGACCACAGCCGGCAGGCGCATGACCGCGGCCGCCGTCCAGAGGACGCCGGCGTGCAGGAGGATGAGCCCACACGCGATCGACAGCCGAGAGGCGTCGAACGGGTGCAGCGAAAAGTGGAGCAGGTCCACAGGAGAGCGCGAGGTGACCACGTCGAGCATGCCCTGGTACCAGACCAGGAGAAGCGCGGCTGCGGCGCCGACGGCGACGTACGCAGCAATCAGCGGTGCTGCGGTGACGGCCGTAACGGCGTGCAGAGATCGGCGCTGGAGTCTCCGCCGCTCCAACAAGTCGATGCCGATCCATGTCAGCCCCGCCACCAGCAGTGCGTTGGGGCCCAGATTGGCCGCCTCCGGAAGCGGGCTTGCGAGCGCGTTCGCTGCCAGGTCGATTGCAAGGCGTGCGGCGAGGAGGAGGCCGACCACGGCGAGGGTCGCCGCCAGAAAGGCGGCGCCCCCCCGTGTGTGGCGTCGCCACTGGAGGACTGGCGCCGCACAGCACACCAGCATGACGGCGAGGGTGCCGAGCCAGGCCGCCCGGGTCCTGCGGCGCCACAGGTCGCGAGCCTTGCGCAGGTCCTCGGGTGACACCTCGACTTCCACCAACACGCTGGTGCCCGCCGGCTGCACGGCAAAGGCGTAGGGCGAACGCTTCGTGGTGCCCGGTCGCGTGCGGATGGCGACATCGGCAACCGAAGTTGGCAGCACGAACGTATCCGCCAGTGGAGAGAGCGCGCTGCCGCTCACGAATTCTTCGAGAACCAGCGTGGCGCTGCGAGGTCCGGCCGGGCGCGTCGGGTCTGAGACCGGCACCACGCTGATCAGGCGCGGCCCGAGCGCGCCGATCGCCATGAACAACGCCTGCGGGCCGTCGACGCGGTCGCGTGTCAGGTCCGAAACGCGTCCCGACCAGGCAGCCGGTGTTCCGCGCGAGTCGTAGACAGTAATGCCCGCCCTGCTCCTCGAGTCGGCCGGCAGGGCCCGGTCGAGCTGGTTGAACAGGCGCCTGACGGCCGCAACGTCGTACGAAGCAGCCTGAACGTCCTCCGGTGCTGGCGCGGCGCGGGCGGCTCGCGCGGTCAGGGCCTGCACCGCCAGGTCGAATCGCCTTTCGACTTCGCGGCGAACCCGCGCGACGGCGTCCTGGTCGGTCGCCCCGAAGCGTAGGCGCGACCACACTTCACCGGTGCCAGCGACCAGCGCCACCGCCACGACACCGACGGCGGCCAGACGCGCGACACCCTTTGTCAAAGGAGCCATTGCGGCGGGGTCGTGGCGCACCGTCTGCCACAGCATACACGGGCGGTATACTGAAATCGATTTGGAGCTCAAGCTGCTGCTCAAGCGAGGCGCCCTGCTGGCGGCTGCCAACTGGCCGGCGGTGGTGATCCAGTTCGCCGCCCAGACGACATTCCAGGGACTGCTGGCCGTACCAATCCTCGGCGCCGCCGTCCTCGTGGCCGTGCTGCTCGGCGGGGATCTGGCCAACCTGCTGCAGGGCAGCCTCAGGGACATCTTTGCAACCATCGCCAGCGCGCTCAGGTCGGAGCCGCTTGCTCTGACCTCGTTCGTGGCGGCGTTCAGCATCGTGCTCCTTGGCGGCTCCATCTTCATGTTTCTCGTCAAGGGCGGCACGGTGGACGTCATGCTGGCCGCCAATCGTGGAGCCGGGCCCGTCGAGCGCGAAGGGCTGGCGCTCGGCGCCCTCCGATCGGCGGCCCAGTTTTCCGTCGGACGATTCCTGGGCGGATGCGCGCGACTGTTTCGCCGGTATCTCGCGCTCGGCCTGGCTCTGATGGGGCTGTACGGCCTCTCGGGTGCGGCGTACCTGGCCGTTGTGGTGTACGGGTACCGCGTCTCGGGCGGCCGTGCACTCGTGATCGGCTGGACCCTGGTGGCGGCGCTGGCCGCGCTGGTGCTCGTGGCCTGGATTACGATCGTCAACCTTTTCTACCTGCTGATGCAGATCGCGACGGCCGCCGGCGATCTGCGGTTCCTCGAGGCGGCGCGCTCTGTGGCGCGGTTCGTTCGTGCGGAGTTCCGCGACTTGAGCGGCGTGTTTCTTGTCGTCTTTGCCATCGTCGTCGCGGCAACGCTGGCCTCGGCGCTGGCGTGGTCGGGAGTGGGCCTCATTGCGTTTGTGCCACTGGTGGGCCTCGCCGTGTTTCCCCTTCAGATCGTGGCGTGGCTCGTGCGGGGACTGGTGTTCGAATATATCGGCCTGGCGGCGCTTGGCGCGTACGTCACGTTGTATCACCGGCACGTCGCCCGCCTCGCCACCGTGCGGGAAGCTGTCGCCTCCGACTCGCCTGCCTTCGCCGGCCTGCCGCTCGGCGACGGCCGTACTTAGCGGCCGTGGGGCAGGACCAGCCACGCCGATGGATCTCGACCAGTTCTTCTCGCGGGCAGCTCGAGGGCTGCGCGAGTCCGCCATCCGGCGAGCAGGTGATGTGCGCGCTCCCGATCTCGTGTCGCTCGCTCCTGGCTTCCCGGATCCCGATCTGTTCCCATGGGACGAATGCCGCGCCATCACGCAGGCGGTTCTGACCGGAGCGGATCCATCGGTGCTTCAGTACGGACCGACACGCGGGTATCGACCCCTCCTCGACCTCCTGCCCGAAGTCTTGGCCGACCGAGGGATCGGTGCCACTCCCGAAGAGACGATCATCACCACCGGCTCACAGCAAGCGCTGGATCTATGCGGCCGCGTGTTCGCGGATCCGGGCGACTGCATTCTGGTCGAGCTGCCCACTTATACCGGCGCGATCACCGCGTTTGGCAATCTAGGCGCCCGGCTTGCGGGCGTCCGGCAGGACGGCGAGGGCATCGATCTCGCCGACCTGGACGAGGTGTGGAAACGGGAACGCGATGAGGGTCGGCGCGTGCCGTTCGTGTACGTCGTGCCGAATTTTCAGAATCCCACCGGCGTGCTGATGAGCCTCGGACGCCGGCGCGCGCTGCTTGAATGGGCCCGGAGCCGGCGGGTGCTGATTCTCGAGGACGATCCCTACGGCGTGCTGTACTTCGAGGATGCGGCGACCTCCGCCGAGACCCGGCCCATCAAGGCTGACGATCGTGACGGTCTCGTGATCTATGCCAGCACCTTCTCGAAGACAGTCGCGCCAGGACTGCGCGTCGCCTGGCTGACGGCGCCGCGGCCGTTCATCGACAAGCTGGAAGTCGCCAAGCAATCGGCGGACCTGTGCTCCGGAAGCCTGGATCAGCGAATCGTACACGAAATGTGGACGCGCGGCGTCCTGTCGGCCCGCCTGCCCGCTCTCCGCGCGAGGTATCAACGAAAGCGCACGGCGCTGGATGTCTCGCTTCGCGCCGAGCTGGGTGACACTGGCACCTGGGCTCTTCCGAAGGGTGGATTCTTCCTTTGGGTGAGGTTCCCTGAGGCGGTCGATACCGAGGCACTTCTCGGACGCGCGATCGAGCGGGGTGTCGTCTACGTGCCGGGTCGGGCGTTCTTCGTCGAGCGCCGTGGTCTCAATCACGCGAGGTTGTCGTTCTCCTGGCCATCGGAGGAGCGTCTTGCGCTCGGCGTCAGGCGTCTGGCGGCTGCGGTGCGGGCGGAGCTGGCGCGAGTGGCGGAACAGGGGGCGGCTGGACAGGGTTCGGAAGCGGTGCGAGAGGTCGAATAGGGGGCTCGAGCGTTCGACCAATCGCGGTGACCACCGCGCCCTGGGAGACGTCGTTCGTCACAGCGGCCATCATGGGAAGGCCACCCGAAGTAAACACGTGCGGAACGCCTGCGAGCTCGCCCGTCAGGACGATTTCACCAGCCGGGCTGCCGTCCCGCATCCAGTAGGCGGGCGCTGTGGGCGTCAGTCCGCTGACAATCAGCATGTCGGCGACAGGCGTGGGACCCCAGATCGGCCGCAGTGGAAGCGCTTGCTGCCACCGCTGCGCCCCCGAGTTCCGATCGAGCGCACGAAGCACGTTGTCGAGTGACACGAAGTAGACGCGCTCCTCATCGACCACCGGCTTCCCGACAACGTCTGCTCCGGTCCGCCAGCGCCAGTCCACACGTCCAGTCGCCGTTCGCAGGCAGTAGAAGTAGTTGTCGGTCGCGCCGACGTAAAGGCGCTCGTCGAGGGCGAGCACCTCCGACGGCGCGCCACCGAGGCGCCGCTCCCAGACGGGGGCGCCGTCCTCGACTCTCAATGCCACGACGCGGCCGTCCTCGAGGGGCACATACAGGTGTGAGGCGGCGAACGCAGGCTGCGCATGCGCCTTCGAGCCGACGTCCCGGCGCCAGATCAGCTCGCCGTCGCTTGCGCGGAGCGCGAAGACGGTCCCCACGGCCGAGGCAGCCACCAGCCATCCCGTGTCCCAGAGAAGCGGCACGGCCAGCGAGTGCTCGAAGGGGATCTCCCAGGCCACCTCGCCGGAGCCTTCGCGCAGCGCCGTCAACCGGTCAGGCAGTGCGATGAAGACGAGGTCGTCGCCGACGGCCGGCCGTGACGTCGTGGCGGCCGTGGCGATCCACTGCAACTTCCCCTCAACCAGGTCGTACGCGGCGAGCCGGTCGCCGTCAATGGCGAAGTAGCCGCGCGTCCCGGCGAGCGTCGGCGGTACCACCAACGCGTTGTTCAACGTGAGGGTCCACAACTTCCGGACGGGAAACAGGCCTGCAGACGCATCGGAGGCCCGCGGCGGCACCGATTGCGCGAGAAGCGTTATGACGCAGACGAGGATGATGGCGGCCCCACCACAGCATCTTGTGGTCCATCGCTCATCCACACCGCTATAATAGCGTCGAACGTTTTTCTGAGCAGTTCAACGTCGGTCCCTCGGCCAACCGTTCGTGAGCCATCAAACCGTCCTCATTCTCGATTTCGGGTCGCAGTACACCCAGCTCATCGCCCGGCGGCTGCGGGAACTGTCGGTCTACTGCGAGATCTGGCCCCCCGACACTCCGGTCGCCCGGATTCGCGAGCGCGAGCCGGTGGGTGTGGTGCTCTCGGGCGGACCCAGAAGTGTGTCGGATCCAGGCGCCCCGCGCTGCGATGCCGGCCTGTTCGACCTCGGCCGTCCAGTGCTTGGCATCTGCTACGGCATGCAGCTCATGGCGGATGTGCTTGGTGGTTTGGTCACGCGCGCGCCGCAGCGCGAGTTCGGCCATGCGCTCGTGCACGTCACCCGAAACGGCGGGCCGCGCGCCGCCGATCCGTCGGCTCTGTTTGCCAACCTGCCTTCGGACATCCGGGTGTGGGCGAGCCACGGCGTTCTCGTGGCCAGCCCGCCCCACGGCTACTCCGTGGTCGCCACCAGCGCCAATGCTCCCGTGGCGGCGATGGCCGATCCGACGCGCCGGTTGTACGCGCTGCTGTTTCATCCCGAGGTGGCGCATACCGAATGCGGGTTCGAGATCCTGCGGAACTTCGCGTACGGCGTCTGCGGGTGCGCCGGCGATTGGACGATGTCGTCGTTTGTCGAGGAGGCAACCGAGCGTGTCCGCGCGCAAGTCGGTGCGGGACGAGTGGTCTGCGCGCTCAGCGGCGGCGTGGATTCCACCGTCGCAGCCCTGATCCTGCATCGTGCGGTCGGCGATCGGCTGACATGCATCTTCGTCGACAATGGCCTGTTGAGGCTCGAAGAGGCTGCGCAGGTGCGCCGGCGATTCGAGCGGTTGAAGCTGCCGCTCATATTCGCCGACCGGGCGGACCTGTTCCTGAATCGCCTCGCGGGCATCACCGACCCCGAGCTGAAGCGCAGGATCATTGGCGCCACGTTCATTGATGTGTTCGAAGCGGAGGCGGGCGCGCTGGGAGATGTGGAGTTCCTGGCGCAGGGGACGCTCTATCCAGACGTCATCGAGTCGGTATCGATCGTGGGTCAGGCGGCCGTCATCAAGAGCCACCACAACGTGGGCGGGCTGCCGGACCGGATGCGGTTGACGCTCGTCGAGCCGCTTCGAGAGCTCTTCAAGGACGAGGTACGGGTCGTCGCCCGGCAGCTCGGACTCGATGAGGAGTTCGTCGTCCGGCAGCCGTTTCCGGGACCGGGCCTGGCGGTCCGCATTCTCGGGGAGGTGACGCGCGAACGGCTGGACCTCGTGAGGCGCGCCGACGCCATTGTGGCCGAGGAGGTACGGCGGGACGGCTGGTACACCCGGCTGTGGCAGAGCTTTGCGGTTCTGCTTCCAGTGCAGAGTGTGGGCGTGATGGGTGACCAGCGCACCTACGAGTACACGATTGCCATGCGCGCCGTCGAAAGCCGGGACGGCATGACGGCCGACTGGGCGCGGCTGCCGCACGACCTGCTGGGCCGCATCTCGTCACGCATCGTCAACGAGGTGCGCGGCATCAACCGGGTGGTGTACGACATTTCGTCGAAGCCGCCCTCGACGATTGAGTGGGAATAGTGTCCGATTTCGTCCATCTCCACCTGCACACCGAGTATTCGCTGCTCGACGGCGCCTGCCGGATCGACGAGCTGCTGGACCAGACGGTCCGGCTGGGGATGCCGGCCATCGCCGTGACCGAGCATGGAAACCTGTTCTCGTCTGTCATCTTTCACGATCACGCCCGTGCGCGCGGCGTGAAGCCGATTCTCGGGTGCGAGGTGTACGTGTCGCCCGGCAGCCGGCTGGCGCGGAACGGCGGGCCCGGTGAGACCCAGAACCACCTGGTGCTGCTCGCGGAGACACTGGAGGGCTATCACAACCTGATCAAGCTCGTCTCGGCCGGCTACACGGAAGGGTTCTACTACAAGCCCCGCATCGACAAGGCGTTGCTGGCGGAGCATGCCCGCGGTCTGATCGGGCTGAGCAGCTGCCTCAAAGGCGAAGTCGCCGAGGGATTGGCCCGCCATCAGGATAGGAAGGCGATCGACGCAGCCGCCACCTACCGGGACATTCTCGGCCGCGACAACTTCTTTCTCGAAATGCAGTGGCACGGGATCGAGGAGCAGCGCCTCGTCAACAGCGGCCTGCCCGCCATCGCGCGCGATCTCGGCCTGCCCCTGGTGTGCACCAACGACGTCCACTACCTGCGCGACAGCGACGCCCATCCTCACGATGTCCTGCTGTGCATCGGCACAGGCAAGGCGTTCAGCGATCCTAAGCGGCTCAGGTACGAAGCGCGGCAGTTCTTCCTGAAGACCGCTGACGAGATGGCCGCGACGTTCCGCGATCATCCCGACGCGATCGCCAATACGCTGCGGATCGCGGAGCGGTGCAACGTGCAGATCGCCGAGGGACAGAGCCACCTGCCGAACTTCGATGTGCCGCCCGGATTCACGCTCGACGGCTACTTCGAGCACGTGGTCCGCGAGGGGTTCGGCGAGCGGCTGCCACGGCTGCGTCAGCTCGCCGCGGCGGGGGCCCTCAGCCACACGCTGGACGAATACGAGCGGCGGCTGACCTACGAAATCCGGATGATTCAGCAGATGAACTATCCCGGCTACATCCTGATCGTCTGGGACTTCATCCGCTACGCGCGCGACCACGGGATTCCCGTGGGGCCGGGACGAGGGTCGGCCGCGGGGAGCCTGGTGGCCTACTGCCTGCGGATCACCGACGTCGATCCGATCGAGTTCGATCTGATCTTTGAGCGTTTCCTGAATCCCGAGCGCGTGTCGCTGCCAGACATCGACATCGACTTCTGCGAGCGCCGCCGCGGAGAGGTCATCGACTACGTGACCCGCAAGTACGGCCGGGAGAATGTCGCGCAGATCATCACGTTCGGCACGATGAAGGCCAGAGCCGTGGTCCGCGACGTGGGCCGGGTGCTCGAGATGCCCTTCGCCGACGTCGACAGGGTGGCCAAGCAGATCCCGTCGGCGCTCGACATGACGCTCGACAAGGCCCTCGAGGAGAGTCCGACGCTCAGAGAACTCGAAGCGCGGGACGGGAAGGTGAAGGAGCTGCTGCACGTCGCCAGACGGCTCGAGGGCATGACACGGCACGCGTCGGTGCACGCCGCGGGTGTCGTCATTGCGCCCAGGGCGATCACCGAGTATGCGCCCCTCTACAAGGGAGCGCGCGACGAGATCACGACCCAGTGGTCGATGAAGGAGATCGATCGGATCGGTCTTCTGAAGATCGACTTCCTCGGTCTCAGCACGCTGACGTTGATCTTCGATGCGATCGAGGAGATCAGACGGACGACCGGTACCGCGCTCGACATCGAGACCATCCCGCTGACCGACGCCGCCACCTTCCAGCTGTTCCAGGAAGGACAGACGTTCGGCGTCTTCCAGTTCGAGAGCAGCGGCATGCGCGAGATCCTTCGCAAGGCCAGGCCGCAGCGGTTGAACGATCTCATTGCCCTCAACGCGCTCTATCGGCCCGGTCCCTTGCGCAGCGGGATGGTCGACGACTTCATCGCGCGGAAGCAGGGCAAGACCGACGTGAAGTACGAGCTGCCCGAGCTCGAGCCCGTGCTGGCCGACACCTGCGGCGTCATCGCCTATCAGGAGCAGGTGCTGCGGATCTCGCACGTCATTGCCGGGTTCAGGCTCGGCGAGGCCGACTTGCTGCGCAAGGCGATGGGCAAGAAGCAGGCCGAGGTGATGGCGGCCATGCGGGCCAAGTTCGTGGAGGGCGCGAAGAGCAACGGCCACAGCGAGAAAAAGGCCGCCCACATCTTCGATCTCATGGAGCACTTCGCGGGCTACGGCTTCGCCAAGTCACACTCGACGGCATACGCGCTGCTCGCGTATCAGACGGCGTACCTGAAGGCCACTTACCCCTGGCAGTTCGCGGCCGCGCTGCTGACCATCGAGGCGCAGAATACCGACAAGCTCGCTGTGTACCTGGGGGAGTGCCGTGAGCGCGGCATCCCGCTCCTGCCTCCCGACATCAATGAAAGCCAGTGGCGATTCACCGTCGAGCCGGGCCGGGGCGTCCGCTTCGGCCTGACGGCCATCAAGAACGTGGGCGAGGCCGCAGTTGCGGCGCTCATCGAGGTCCGGGTGAAACAGGGGCGGATCCGGTCGCTGCACGCCCTGTGCGAGGATCTCGACCTTCGACTCGTCAACAAACGCGTCTTCGAGAGCCTTGTAAAGGCCGGGGTGTTCGATTCGCTGGCCGCGGGCGACCCCCGGCTGAAGTCCCTCCCCTTACCTGCGCTCCGAGCGCGTCTGCTCGCGGCGATCGACGCTGCCTGCGAGCAGGGCATGCGCCATCAGCGTGACCGCATCGACGGTCAGGCCCAGTTGTTCGGCGACGTCAGCCGGGATGTTACGGGTGACCAGCCCTTGGCCGGGATGGAGTTGCCGGAGGTGCCGCCCTGGTCGGAGGCCGAGCAGCTTGCGTTCGAGAAGGAAACGCTCGGACTCTATTGGACGGGGCATCCAGTTGACCGGTACGCTGCAGAGCTGCGGTCCCTTGGAGCGACATCCACCGCCCAGTTGGCCGACGCCGGGTCAGCGGGCACTGGCCAGCGGCCGGCCGAGGGCGCGCGTCGAGAAGGAGCTGATACGAGCATCGGCGGGATCGTAAGCGCCTGTCGCCAGCTCAAGACGCGTAAAGGCGATCGGATGGCCGTCTTCACGATCGAAGACGCCACGGGCAGCCTGGAAGTCATTGCGTTCCCCGAGGCCTACCAGCGCGCATCCGCTCTGATCGAACCGGGCACGATGGTGCTCGTCTGCGGGAAACTGGAGCGCGACGAGGAATCGGCGCGGATCCTGGCATCGGAGGTCCTGCCGATCGAGCGTCTGCGCATGCGGTTGAGCCGGGAGGTGGCGGTTCGCCTCACGGTGCCGGTCGGCCGCCAGGTGTTCGATGCGCTGGGCGAAATCTTCGCGCGCCATCGAGGAGACCGGCGGGTCGCCATCGAGATTGACCTCGATCGGTCCGGGCCGGCGGGCCCCTCCGATCGGCGCCGACTGCGCGTGAGGGCCGAGCTGTCCGCGCAGATCCGCGTGCAGCCCTCGGCGTCGCTCGTCGCCGATGTGGAACGGATCGTCGGTCAGGGAGCGGTGACGCTACGGTGATGGCTGTCGAGACGCTGGAATTCGAAGAGCCCATCGCGGTCCTGCTCAAGGAGATCGAGGCCCTGTCGCTGCTGCCGTCGACCGAACCGCGGGCGCGGGAGATTGAATCCCTGCGGCGGCGTCTCGCCGCGATCCGGGCCGAGGTGTACGCCTCGCTGACCGCGTGGCAGCGCGTGCTCGTCGCCAGGCATCCCCACCGCCCGGGTCTGGAGCACTTCATCCAGCGTCTCTTCCCGGGGTTCGTCGAACTGCACGGGGACCGACGCTTCGCCGATGACCATGCCATCATGACGGGCTTTGCGGAGTACCGCGGCGAGAGCGTCGCGCTCATCGGCCATGTGAAGGGCCGCGACACCAAGGACAAGATCTTCCGGAACTTCGGGTACGCGCGACCGGAGGGCTATCGCAAAGCCATGCGCGTGATGCGGCTGGCCGAGAAGTTCCGCCGGCCGATTATCGTGTTGATCGACACGCCAGCCGCGTATCCGGGCATCGACTCGGAGGAACGGGGAGTCGCCGAGGCGATTGCCGCGAACCTGCGCGACATGATGCTGCTCGATACCCCGGTGATCGTCACCATCACCGGTGAGGGCGGCAGCGGCGGAGCCCTTGGCATCGCGATTGGCGACCGAGTGTTGATGCTGGAGTTCGCGATCTACAGCG
>CAZCEL010000121.1:0-10843 GCA_964497175.1 uncultured Bifidobacteriaceae bacterium | reverse complement strand
TGATGCCGCTCTTGCGGCAGGCCGCCACCTCCGCGCACGTTTCGGCGACGATGAACGGAT
This sequence comes from uncultured Bifidobacteriaceae bacterium, assembly GCA_964497175.1. Classification (GTDB taxonomy): domain Bacteria; phylum Acidobacteriota; class Vicinamibacteria; order Vicinamibacterales; family CAVVIG01; genus CAZCEL01. The sequence continues at coordinate 10,783 of CAZCEL010000121.1, read as the reverse complement.
CGAGGCCGAAGGCGTTCTTGTAGATGCGTCCATCGGGCTGGGTGAGGGCCGACGGCTTCCCGTCCGTGATCATGACAATCTGCCGCATGTCCTTGCGCTGCCGGTCCAGGATCCGGCGGGCGAGCCGGAGCCCGGCGCGCGTGTTCGTGTAGTACGGTCCGACGCGCACGCGTCCCAGCTCCGACAGTGGAATCTCTTCAGCCGAATCGTGAAAGAGCACGACCTTCAGCGCGTCGCCCGGGTACTGGTTCCGGATGAGCTGCGCGAGCGCCAGGGCCACGCGCTTGGCGGGCGTGAACCGATCTTCGCCGTAGAGAATCATGCTGTGGCTGCAGTCGAGCATCAGCACGGTCGCGCACGAGCTCTGATACTCGCCCTGCACGACCATCAGGTCCTCGGGCTCGACCGCGATCCGACCTGAGCGCGTTCGCGCGTTCGTGCCGTCGCTCCACGTGTCCGCCGCAAGGGTCTGCTGGCGCTGGCGCGCGTCGCGCCGGGCGGCGTTGAGCAGCGTGCTCGTGGCGTCGAGATTGAGCGTATCGCCGAACTCGTACGGCTTGGGGCTCCCGATGGTCTCGACGCCCGTCGCCTGCTCCCGCGTATCGTGCCGACCGAAGCTGCTCTTGCCAAGCGAGCCGAGCAGATCGCGCAGGGCCCGGTACCCGAGGAAATCGAGCGTCTTGTCGGTCACCTCGAAGGCCACTGGCGGCTGGTCCGGCCCGAACCCCGCCTGACCGCGCCGCCGGCGCTCGGCGTCCAGATCGGGGGGCAGCGAGATGTACCCGTCCTGGCCCATCCGCTCGATGATCTGCTGAATCAGTTCCTCGAGCTTCGACCTCGCGTCTGATTGATCGCCGTCGGCGGGATCGCCCAGGAGCTGCTCGATCGTTTCCTCCGGCAGCACGCCCCCGTTGAAGAGCGCGTCGAGGATCGCGTCGTGCAGCGCCTGGAGCGTCCGGTCGTCGGGGTCGAGGCTGTACGGATTGCCGAATCCGCTCGAGAGGAGCAGGTCCGACAGCTTCGACACCAGATCCTCGATGTCGAGATCGCCCAGAGGGTCGCCGGTGAATTTCGTGTATCGGTACTTCACGGCCGGGCTAGTTGTAGTACTTCTTCCTGGCGCTGGGAATCCGGGCGTCTTCCTCGATTGGCTCCTCACGTTTGGGACGCTTCGGTGTGTCGGAGCCGGCGATGTAGCCGCGTTCGTCGCTGCGGCTGATCTTCTTCTGGGCGTACAGGCCTTCGAGGACGAAGTCGATCGCCGACGCCACGGCGGGAAGCGGCGCGCCCGGCGCGAGGCCAGCCTGCTCGGCCAGCTCGCGCAGGCCCTGGACCCCTCGTGCCTTGGCCAGCACTTCCTCGGCCGGCGTGCCGTCGCTGAGCGGCAGGGACCCTCCGAGATCGAACCACTCGACGACCCTCCGCGTGTCGATCCCGTCGAACATGCCCGTGAACACGGTGCCGACCGACGACCGGATGAGGTCGCGCGCCACCTGTTCGGCGCCTCGAAGCTCGCCCTCGTACTCGAGCTCGAATTTTCCGGTGATCGACGGCAGCGCGGCGTAGATGTCGGTGACGCGCGGCACGGCCACCGGCTCGGCCGCCTGCAGCGCCCGCCTTTCGGCGTTCGAGACGACCAGCTCGAGCGTCGTGATCGGGAGGCGCTGGCTGACCCCCGAGCGTCTGTCGACCTTCCGATCCGCGCGCGCCTGAAAGGCGACCTCCTCGACCACCTCGCGCACGTACTGCGGCACCTCGACCCTGGGGCCGCCAGCGCGCGAGGTCCAGGCTTCCTGGGCCGTGATGGCCATGCCGTGCTGTCGCGTCGAGGGGTAGTGCGTGCGAATCTCCGACCCGATCCGATCCTTGAGGGGCGTGATGATCTTGCCCCGTGCCGTGTAGTCCTCGGGGTTGGCCGTAAACACCAGCATCAGGTCCAGATTCATCCGGATCGGGTAGCCCTTGATCTGGACGTCGCCCTCCTGAAGGATGTTGAAGAGGCCGACCTGGATCTTGCCGGCCAGATCGGGCAGCTCGTTGATCGCGAAGATCCCCCGGTTCGCCCGCGGGAGCAGCCCGTAGTGCATCGTCAGCTCGTCGCCCAGCGTCAGTCCGCCCTGTGCCGCCTTGATGGGATCGATGTCGCCGACCATGTCGGCAATCGTCACATCGGGCGTGGCCAGCTTCTCGACGAAGCGGGCCTCGCGCGGGAGCCAGGCCACCCTCAGCCGGTCGCCCTCGCTCGCCAGGCGCGCCCGGCAGGCGCCGCACACGGGCGCCAGCGGGTCGTCGTGAATCTCGCATCCCGCCACCACGGGGATCGTCTCGTCCAGCAGGTCGACGAGGCTGCGCAGGATGCGGCTCTTGGCCTGCCCGCGCAGACCGAGCAGGATGAAGTTGTGCCGCGACAGGACGGCGTTGACGAGCTGGGGAATGACGGTATCGTCGTAGCCGATGATCCCCGGAAACAGCGCCTCGCCGGCGCAGAGCTTGCGGACGAGGTTGCTCCGCACTTCTTCCTTGACCGGCCTGCGCTCGGGTCCGCGCTGTCGCCTGAGCTCCCCGAGCGTCTGGATGGTGGGCGCCATGTCCAGATTCTACTAGAGTGACCCCGTGACACGTCCGTTCTTCAGCGTCCCCGGCCCGCTGGTCTTCGCTCACCGAGGGGGGGGCGGGCTGGCGCCCGAAAACACGATGGCCGCGTTCGAAAACGCCGAAGCGCTCGAAGCGGACGGTCTCGAGCTCGACGTCCGCCTCTCTCGTGACGAGGTGGTCGTGGTCCACCACGATCCCACACTCGAGCGGACGACGAATCTCGTGGGACCGGTGGGCGCCTTCACGGCTGCTGAGTTGGCGGCAGCCGATGCGGGGTTTCATTTCGGATCCGGGCGGGACCGCCCGTTTCGAGGCCGAGGGCTGGGTGTGCCGACGCTCGAGTCGGTGCTCGATCGCTTTCCCGGGTGTCCCATCATCATCGAGCTCAAAGAGAACCGGGTCGAGCTGGCGCGGGCGGCGATTGACGCGGTTCGCGCGGCACGGGCGGTCGATCGCGTCTGCCTCGGGTCGTTCGGCTATCGCGTCCTGCACGCCGTGCGATCGATGGCGCCCGAGATTGCGACCAGCGCTGCGAAGTGGGAGGTTCGCTGGGCCCTGTATCGTTCCCGATGCGGCTGGCCCGTCTCGCGAGTGCCGTACGGCGGCTACCAGGTGCCCGAGGTCGCCGGGTCGACCCGTGTCGTGTCGCCGCGGTTCGTCCGACATGCGCGCGCAGCGGGACTCGGTGTGCAGGTCTGGACCGTCGATCGCGAGTCGGACGCCCGCCGGTTGCTCGACTGGCGGGTGGACGGGCTGATTACGGATCGACCGGACGTGCTCGTGCCGCTCGTGCGGCGCTACGCTGCTGCGGTGGATTCGGCGTAGCTGTCACTATCAGCTATCAGCTTTTCGGCGTGACTGAGAGGCAGACGAGCCGACCGCTGACCGCTGATGGCTGTCAGCTACGACGTCGGACGGTTGTCGAGGAGTCGCCGGGCCTGTCGGAACACGTCGTTCAGCATCCTGGCCGTCAGCCGGCCGGTGTTGGTGTTCTGACGGCTCGGGTGGTACGAGGCGATCAGCGTGCGGCCGCCGGCCAGCCTGGTCGCCTGTCCGTGCGCGAACCGCGGCCGATGCCTCTCGGCGACCTCGTCCTGCCGCTGCGGCGACGGTGGAGTGCACAGACGCACACAGGCATCGAACGCGATGCGGCCGAGCGCCACGATGACCTGCACGCGTGGCAGAGCCGCAAACTCGGCCTCGAGATGCGGGCGGCAGTTGGCGATCTCCTCGATGGTGGGCTTGTTGCCCGGTGGAGCGCAGCGCACGGCGGCGGCGATGTAGGCCCCGAGCAGTCGGAGCCCGTCGGCCGGGTGCCGCGATGTCGGCATGTTGGCAAAGCCGGCGCCGTGGAGGGCCGCCATCAGAAAGTCGCCCGACCCGCCGTCTCCATCCCCCGTGAACACGCGACCCGTGCGATTGCCGCCATGCGCGGCCGGCGCGAGTCCGACAATCAGCAGCCGGGCTCCGGGATCGCCGAAACCCGGCACCGGGCGCGCCCAGTACGTGTCGTTGCGGTAGGCCCGCCGTTTCTCGACCGCGACGGCCTGACAGTGCTGGCGCAGGCGGGTGCAGCGCTCGCACGCGATGATCGTGTGGCGGACGAGGTCCAGGCGTCTGCCAGCGCTCACCACACGCGGCACGCGGTCTGCCTCACCATGGGCGCGTCCGACCTGCACGAGAACGCCTTCTGGAACTCGGGCATGTTCGAGACCACGCCGTTCACCCGGTAGCGCCCCGGCGAATGCGGGTCGGTCTGCGCGCGCAGCCGTTCGAACTCGGGCCGTCGGTTCTCGCACCAGAGTTGCGCGTACCCCAGGAACAGCCGCTGCTGGGGCGTGAAGCCGTCCATCGTCGCTGCCGCGCGCCCGGCGTCCGAAGCCAGATAGGCCATGAGCGCAATCCGGACCCCTCCGTTGTCGGCCGTGTTCTCGCCGAGCGTCAGCTTGCCGTTGATCTTGACCTCGTCCACGGCCGTGAGCGCCCCGTACTGGTCGACCAGACAGCTCGTGCGGTTCTCGAAGGAGCGTGCGTCCTCGGCCGTCCACCAGTCCTTCAGGTTGCCCTCGGCGTCGAACTTTCGTCCCGAATCGTCGAAACCATGGGTCAGCTCGTGCCCGATCACCGCGCCGGCGCCGCCGTAGTTGGCCGCCGCGTCCCGGCGCTCGCCGTAAAAGGGCGGCTGCAGGATGCCGGCGGGGAAGTTGATGTTGTTCTCCAGCGGATTGTAGTAGGCGTTGACGGTCGGCGGTGTCATGGACCACTCCGTCTTGTCGACCGGTCCTCCGATCTTCGTCAACTGGCGATGGAACTCGAAGACGGCCGCGCGCTGCACGTTGCCGATGGCGTCGCCCCGCTCGATCGTCAGCGCGCGGTAGTCGCGCCACCGCTCGGGGTAGCCGATCTTGTTGGAGATGGCCTTCAGCTTGGCCGCCGCCTGCTTCTTGGTGGCGGGCGTCATCCAGTCGAGCGTCGCGATGTCGCGGTCGAGCGCGCGCTCCAGGTCGGCGACCATGCGGAGCATGTCGGTCTTGGCCTGCGCGCCGAACGCCTCGTTCACGAACGCCTGGCCGAGCGCCTCGCCAAGGTCCGAGTCCGTGTGCTGGACGCACCGCTTCCAGCGCGGCCGCTGCTCCTTGATGCCCTGCAGGGCGCCGCTGTAGAAGCGGAAGTTCTCGTCCACGAAGGCCGAGGGCAGCATGGGCGCGCTCGCGCGAAGGAGCTGCCACCTGAGATACGTCCGGATGTCGTCGAGCGGGGTCGTCGCCAGCAGCTGATTGAACGACGTGAAGAACTCGGGCTCGGTCACGTTGATGGCATCGATCGGGGGCGCGCCAACGAGGCGGAAGTACCGCGACCAGTCGAAGCCCGGCGTAAGGGCCTGGAGCTCGGCCGGCGTCATCTTGTGGTAGATCTTGTCCGGATCTCTGCGGCTGACGTTGTCGAGCGCCGCCTTCGCCAGGCGGCTCTCCAGGCGCATGATTCGGTCCGCCGCGTCTTTGGCCCCCGACCCGCCGCTCGCCAGCCCGATCATCGTGGCCACATGCTCGACGTACAGGCGCCGGATATCGACCGAACGAGTGTCCTCCCGGAAGTAGTAGTCGCGATCGGGCAGGCCGAGCCCGCCCTGATCGGCGATCGCCCGGACCGTGGACGAATCCTTGAAGTCGGGCGCCGAGCCGAAGGAGAAAAACGCGCTGACGCCAATCTTGTGCAGCTCGCCGAGCAGCTCCGGCAGCCGCCCAACCCCTGCGAGCGCGGCGACGTTCTTCAGATCGGGCTCGAGTGCCGCGATGCCCTTCCGGTTGATGCCGGCCTCGTCCATACAGGTCGCGTAGTAGTCGCCGATCTTCCGCGTCGGCTCGTGCTTCCCCGCTGCCGCCGTTTCGAGGATGCCGCGCAGGATCTCCAGGTTGCGCTCCTGCAGGTCGTCGAAGCGTCCCCACCGCCCCCGGTCGGCGGGCACCGGGTTGGCCGCCATCCAGGCTCCGCACGCGAAGCGGTGGAAATCGGTGCACGGATCGACGCTGCGATCCATCGCGGTCAAGTCGAGCCCCGACGAGGACGGCGGGGATGGCGATCCGACCTGCCGCGACTGGGCGTACGCCAGCACGGCGGCCAGCGGGAGCGAGACGAACGTGAGCGCGATGATGGCCCGGCGCAGGCGTCGGTGCATGGTCTCCTTCCAATCAGTGCGGTGCACACCGGTGCGACCGGTGGTCCACGCGAAATCGACTGCACAAGTGCGAGGGCGGGCCACTAGAATAGGTGACCCGTCAATGAGACCCGGCTTGCCCAATCTTAACGCAGGCGAGGATCCGTGCATCTGACCCCGCGTGAGATCGACAAGCTGCTCATCCATTCGGCGGCCGAGCTCGCACGCCGCCGCCGCACGCGCGGCCTCCGGCTCAATCATCCCGAGGCGGTCGCGCTCATCACGGCCGAGATTCTCGAGATGATTCGCGACGGCCGCACCGTCGCCGAAATCATGAGCCTTGGCGCCGCGATTCTTCCTGCCGAGGCAGTGATGGAGGGCGTCGCCGACATGATTCCGGAGATCCAGGTCGAGGGCACCTTCCCAGACGGTACAAAGCTCGTCACCGTTCACCAGCCGATTCGCTGACCATGGTCCCCGGCGAATACTTCCTGCAGGCCGACCCGATCGACATCAACGCGGATCGCCCCACGGTGCGGGTCGAGGTCGTCAACCGGGGCGATCGGCCGATCCAGGTGGGATCCCACTGTCATTTCTTCGAGGTCAACCGGGCCCTGGCTTTCGATCGCGAGAAGGCGTACGGCATGCGCCTGAACATTGCGGCGGGCACCGCCGTCCGGTTCGAGCCGGGCGATGGGCGCGAGGTCGAGCTCGTCGCGATCGGCGGAACGCGGCACGTCTCGGGGCTGAACGGTCTGGTCGAGGGCCCGCTCGATGACGACGCGGGCCGGCGACGCGCACTGGCGCGCCTCGATTCGTTCATGGGCGGGACGCGATGAAGATCGCCAGGCGGACCTACGCGGATCACTTCGGCCCGACCACCGGCGACCGCATCCGCCTCGCAGACACCGATCTCCTCATCCGTGTCGAACGCGACCTGGCCGTCTACGGTGACGAGGCCAAGTTCGGCGGCGGCAAGGTCGTTCGTGACGGCATGGGGCAGTCGGCCTCTGCCACGCGCGCGGCGGGAGCGCCGGACCTCGTGATTACGTCGGTCGTGGTCGTCGACAGCGCCGGCATCTACAAGGCCGACGTCGGCGTTCGCGACGGGCGGATCTCGGCGATCGGCAAGGCGGGCAATCCCGGCGTCATGGACGGCGTGACCCCAGGGCTCGAGATTGGCGCATCGACGGAGATTCTCTCCGGCGAGGGTCGCATCCTGACCGCAGGCGGGGTCGACGCGCACGTACACTTCATCTCCCCCAATCAGATTCCCGACGCGTTCTTCTCGGGCATCACGACCCTCATCGGCGGCGGGACCGGCCCGGCGACGGGAACCAACGCGACGACGTGCACGCCCGGGGCGTGGAACATCCGGCGAATGTACGAGGCAGCGGAGGCGTTCCCACTCAACTTCGGCTTCCTCGGCAAGGGCAACGCGTCGACCGCCGAGCCGCTCCGCGAGCAGATCCGCGCGGGTGCCATCGGCCTCAAGCTGCACGAGGACTGGGGATCGACGCCTGCGGCGATTGATGCATGCCTCGCGGTCGCGGACCAGTTCGATGTGCAGGTCGCCATCCACACCGACACGCTGAACGAGACGGGCTTCGTCGAGGACACCATCACGGCGATCGGGGGGCGCACCATTCACACGTATCACACGGAGGGCGCCGGCGGGGGGCACGCCCCCGACATCATCCGGCTCTGCGGCCAGCCCAACGTGCTGCCCTCGTCCACCAATCCAACGATGCCCTATACACGGAATACGCTGGACGAGCATCTCGACATGCTCATGGTGTGTCACCATCTGTCACCCAGGGTGCCCGAGGACGTGGCGTTCGCCGATTCGCGGATCAGGCCCGAGACGATCGCCGCCGAAGACGTGCTGCACGATCTGGGCGCCATCTCGATGATGTCCTCCGACTCGCAGGCCATGGGTCGCATCGGAGAGGTGATCTGCCGCACGTGGCAGACGGCCGACAAGATGAAACGGCAGCGGGGCGCCCTTGCCGGCGACCCCGCGACCGACGACAACCGCCGGGTGCGACGCTACATCGCCAAGTACACGATCAACCCGGCGATCGCGCACGGGATTTCCTCCGAGGTGGGATCGGTCGAGGTGGGGAAGCTGGCCGACCTCGTTCTGTGGACGCCGGCGTTCTTCGGCGTCAAGCCCGACATCGTCATCAAGGGCGGCCTGATTGCGGGCGCGATGATGGGCGACGGCAACGCCTCCATTCCCACGCCGCAGCCGGTGACGGCCCGCTACATGTTCGGCGCGTACGGAACGGCGCTCGACACGTGCAGCGTCCATTTTGTGAGTCAGGCGGGCGTCGACGAGCGGGCGCTCCTGGGCCTGGCGCGGCGGCAGGTTCCGGTTCGCGGCTGCCGCCGGCTGGGCAAGCGGGACATGGTGTTGAACGACGCGCTGCCGGTCATCGAGGTGGACCCCGATACCTACGAAGTGCGTGCGGACGGCACGGTGCTGACCTCCGAGCCGGCCGAGGTGCTGCCGCTGGCGCAGCGGTACTTCCTCTTCTGAGGCGTCCCGTGTTCAGATCCCTGCCGGTTGCGCACGAGCGTCATGCCGCCGACTCCCTGCCGGTACGCGCTCGCGCCTATGCGCGCGACACCGTCACGCTCGGGTGGGAGGAGCGGCTGAAGACGCGAGGCCGCCGCAGATCCGACCGGGGGATCGAGTTCGGTACGGCGCTGCCGCGCGGCACCGTTCTCAGGGCAGGCGACTGCCTGATCCTCGATCATCCCGCTCTGGTCGTCTGCGTCATCGAGCGGGAGGAGCCGGTGCTGATCGTTCGACCGGCGGGGGCGCCGGACTGGGCGCTCGTTGCCTATCACATCGGCAACAGCCACCAGCCTCTGATGATTGCCGCCGACGGCCTCGTGTGTCCGGATGGACCGGGGATGGAACAGGTCCTGGCCTATCACCGCATCCCGTTCACTCGAGAGCTGAGGGCGTTCACGCCCGTCGGCGAGATCGCCGGCCATCAGCATGCTCCGGCGGTCTCGACGCTATGAGAGAGACGTTGGCAGACGGCGCGCTTGTCCGTCTGCTGCACCTCTGCGACAGCCTGTTTCCCATCGGTTCCTTTGCGCACTCAGACGGTCTCGAGGCGGCCACAGCCGAGGGTCTCGTGACGCGCGCGGACGACCTGCGTGCGTGGCTGGGGGTGGTGCTGGCCGAGACGCTTGAGCGCCTCGAAGGGCCGGCCGTAGCCCGCGCGTGGCGATGGGCTGTCAACGCGCGGTGGACCGAACTGCGGCAGCTCGATCTCGAGATGCACGCCCTGCGCCCTTCGTCTGCCGCGCGGCGCGCGAGCCGTACCATGGGGACGCGTTTGTTGAGGACCTGGCAGGCGCTGCACCCGTCGGTCGAGTTCGAGCGATTCTCCATCGATGCCCCCGCCGGTGAGGCGACCCTTCCCGTGGCATTCGGGATCGTCTCCGCGGCGTCCCTCGTCCCGCTGCGGTCCGCGCTCGGCGGCTACCACTACACACGGCTGGCCGCCACCGTATCGGCGGCGATGCGGCTGATGGCGATCGGGCAGCAGGAGGCTCACACCGTGCTGGCGGGCGTGCTCGATCGAGTGCCGGCAAGCGTCGAGGCCATCGTGGCACGTGACGAAGCGCCGTCGGCCTTTGCACCGGCCCTCGACGTCGCGGCGATGGGCCACCAGTACGTCCACTCACGGTTGTTTCGATCATGACCTCCTCGGGCGCCGTGCGGCTCGGCATCGGCGGGCCGGTCGGGTCCGGCAAGACGGCGCTGGTGGATGCGCTCTGCAAACGACTGCGCACCGAGTATGAGCTCGGCGTGGTCACCAATGACATCTTCACGCGCGAGGATATGGAGTTTCTCGTGCGAAGCGGCGCGCTCCCGCCGGATCGGATCATCGGCGTCCAGACCGGAGGTTGTCCGCATACGGCGATTCGCGAGGACGCGTCCATGAACCTCGATGCGCTCGACGAGCTGGGCCGACGCCACGCCTCGCTGGATCTGATCTTTCTGGAGAGCGGGGGCGACAATCTGGCGGCGAGCTTCAGCCCCGAGCTCGTCGACGGCTCGATCTACGTGATTGACGTCTCGGGCGGCGACAAGATTCCTCGCAAGGGCGGACCGGGCGTGACCCGGTCCGACCTGCTCGTCATCAACAAGATCGATCTCGCGGACCGCGTCGGCGCAAGCCTGGACGTGATGGCGCGCGATTCGCGGGCGATGCGGGGCGACCGGCCCTTTGTGTTTACCAACCTGAAGACCGGCAGCGGGCTCGACCAGGTCGTGGCGTGGATCCGGCACGAGTTGATGTTCGATCGATGAACGCCTGCCACGACGATCGGCATCCTGCCGGCGTCGGCCGTCACGCCAGGCTGGAGTTGCGGTTTGGATGGCGCCGGGGGAAGACCACGCTCGTGCACGGGTATGCGGAGCCGCCCCTGCGTCTGGGCCATTGCCTTCCGGATCTCCACGGGGGGTGTCTCTTATACACATCTCCGAGCCCACGAGACTAGGCATGA
>CAZCEL010000120.1:0-10976 GCA_964497175.1 uncultured Bifidobacteriaceae bacterium | reverse complement strand
GCCGGTGCTCCCGCTGCTGGCGCCGATGGTCGCCATTGCCATTGGTGACGCGCGCGGCGCGCTGGCGCGCGAGCTGGTGGGATTGGCGCTCGCGGCGAGTCTGGCGATCGCCGCGGTCGGTGCCGCGGGCACCGACCGGCTGTTCCTCCTCAGCGAACCCCACGGGCGAGCACGAATGCTCGAAGTGATCCAGGCGGGCTCGCCCCTGTCGCTTGTCGTGCCGATGTTCACCGAACCGGACTGGCAGACAGACATCCCGCAACTGGTCCGGTGGCTTGCCGCGTTCCTCGCCGCGCTGGCCGGAGCGGCCCTGGCCTCTCGCATCCGGGTCGCGGCGACTTCCTGGCGGATCGCACTGCTCGCCGTCGGATCGTTTGTACTGGCCGGCGCCGTCCTGACGGCGAACCCGGAGGCCGACGTCCGAGACCAGACGGCGTGGCGAGGCGCCGCCGACGTGCTCTGGCGGTATGATGGCCGGCGGCTGCGAGCGCTCGACTATGGCACGATGCAGCGCGCAGCGCCTGACCGGTTGCGGCAGTTGAGCACGATCAGAGCGCCGCTCAGATCCGACGACGAGGGCTGTCGGACGGATCCGTTCAAGCTTCCCCCCCGGGACCTACGAGGCCGTCGTGTCGTTCGAAAATTCTTTCGCGCGCCACGGAGCGATCGAGGTCATCGAAGCGCCGCGCGCGGTGTTTGGACGTGCCGTTGGCGCCCTGCAGAATCCCACACGCATCGCGTTCGACTTGCCGGTGGCATCGAGGCGTTTGTCCTTGGAGATACGGGACGCTGGGATTGGCAGGGCCGTTCGGCATGTCGACTTCGTACCCATCGCGCTTGTGGCGCCAGACCTGCGCGAGCATGTTCCGGCGCGATTCATCGAGGCCGCGGGCGGTCGCGGCGGCGCCTTCATCGTCTATACCGACGAGCACGCGTACCCGGAGGGGGGCGTGTTCTGGACACGCGGGCTGGAACAGACGACCGTCCTTGTAGCTCCAGGCGGCGCCTCGCGGATCGTGATGACGCTCTTTACCGGCCCGCTCACAGGGAGCGTCACTCTGATAGTGGCTGGAACGGTTCACAACGTATCTGTGGAGGCGGGCCAGACCAGACAGCTCGTCGTCGACGTGCCGCCCGCACACCGGCTGGTGCCGATTGTCATTCGGTCGTCCTCCACATTCCGGCCCTCGGAAGTCGATCCCCGGTCGGGAGACGTTCGCCGCCTCGGGTGCCAGGTGCGCGTCGATCTGGAGTAGCGATTTGTCGCAGAACGAGCTGGGAAGGAGGCCTCGACCGATCCGCCGACGTGGAAGCGCTCGCGGACCTGCCTCGCGATTGGTGCTCGTGCTCATCGGTGTTGCCGCCGCGTGCAGCAGCCCGACGAAGCCGTCCACGCCGGAGCCGACAATCAGTTGTCCGACGCCCCCCGTCGTACAGGCCCTCGACGCGAATCCCGTGACGGTGACGTACCCATCTCCCGTCGTCAGCGGGGGTGCGGCCCCGGTGACGACCACGTGCCTGCCGCGGACCGGCTCGGCGTTCCCGGTCGGGTCGACCAACGTCAGCTGCACCGTGCGTGACAGTGAGCAGCGCAGCGCCTCGTGCAGCTTCACGGTGACGGTCACGCGCGTGCCCCGGCTGTCGGTCACCAGGTTCGTGGCGTTCGGCGACAGCATCACGAGCGGAGTGACGTCGACGTGCCCCGGGGGCATCAGCCCCGAGCCAGTGTCATCGTTCCTCGCTGACATGCGGGCGCTGGCGGCGACCGCTTTTGAAACCCCGGTGTCCTACCCCACGAAGCTTCGGGCCGCGTTCGGTCTGCGCTATCCGGGTCAGACGATAAGCGTCATCAACGAAGGCGTGCCGGGGGAGCAGACAGCGACGGCGCTGGGCAGGCTGCCCTCGGTGCTCGACATCCACCGACCCGAGGTCCTGCTGTTGCAGCACGGCGCCAACGATATCTTCGGACATAACACGGCCAACGTTGTCGTCGTCCGGGACAATATCCGCCGAATGATCCAGGTGGCTCGCGGCCGTCAGGTCGCGGTGCTGGTGGGCACGCTGCTGCCGCAGCGTCAAGGTGCGTGCCGCGGCGGCTCGTGGGATCTGGTGCCGCTGGTGAACGACCTGCTGAGACCCGTCGTCGCGACCGAGGGTGCTGTGCTCGTGGACCTGTTCGCGGCGTTCGACGGCCAGCCCGGCACGCTCATCGGCCCGGACGGCCTGCATCCCAGCGAAGCCGGCTACCAGAAGATGGCCGATACATTCTTCGACACCATCCGGCAGCGCTTCGAATGAGTGCTCACGAGATTGACGTGAAGCAGCGGGCTGACGTGTCGACGCGTGCAGCGTTGGGACGCGGCCCAACGAGGGGTCGCTGCTGACGCCTATAATGGAACGGGTGGCAGGAGAAGGCGTTCGTGGATTGCTTCGTCTGGCGAGGCGCGGAGCATGCGGCGCCGTGCTCGCCGTTGGAGCGATCTCGTGCTCGAGCAGTACGCCGACGGTTCCGACGCCCCCGCCGCCCCCGCCGGTCGTGATCAACACGCCACCGGTGATTCAGTCCCTGACGGCCGGCGCGGTGCGGATCGAAGCCGGTGTGGAGCTGGAGATCGCGGCGTCTGTGCAGGACGCCGAATCGGCTCCCGATCAGCTGACGTACACGTGGAGTGCCCAGCCGGCAAACGGGACGTTTCTTGGCTCGGGGACCAGAGTCAGATGGCGCGCACCGGTCGGCTCGCCCACGCCGGACACATACACGCTGACGCTGACGGTCAGCGAGAAGTATGTGTCGGAGGGCGTGCAGCGCGAGAACAGCGTGTCGTCGAGCGTCCAGGTGCGCTACAACGACTCGATTGTTGAGATTTCAGGGATTACGAGTCAGTTCCTGACGGATTTCGGCACCTACTCGGTCACTCCCGAGCTGTGCGTGCGCAATTTCAGCGACAATTGCCCCGGCAAGGCGGACGAGCTCGAGGACGTCCGGAACAACCGCAGGCTGTTTCAGATCCTCAGCGCGACGTTCACGATCAGCTCCATCGTGCTCAACAGCGATCGTACGCACGCCAACATCACCGCGCCCTGCACCTTCGTCGACATCGAGAAGGCCACGGGCCGGCGTGAAACCGTGACCGGTACGTGCAAGCTCAGGGCGGTGTACGAGAGCTTCCGCTGGTACCTGTGCGAAAGCCGCTTCGAGTGGTCAGGTACGACCTACGGCTTCAGCCTGCGCTACCGCGTGCCGTGAGCGCGCTGCGCCGGATCTGAGACCGCCCAGCGCAGACTCCGATACACGCAGCTGCAACCTGCTCTAGCGGTTGGCGAACGAGGGTCGCGGCCGGCCCGACACCCACAGGTGCCGGTAAACGGCAGACTTGATGGACTGGTTCGTCGTGCCGCTCCGGTTCGGCGGTGCCCCGATGAACACCACGTGGGGATCCGGGTCGTAGTAGCCGCCGTACTGCTTGCCGAAGTTGTACACCTCGCGGCCGCCCGCGCCACCCTCGTGAATCGTCAGCCGGAACTGGAAGTGGAAGCCATAGGTGGCTCGAAACAGGTATACCTGAGAGGCCTGGAACGGCACGCCGCGGCGCTCATTCCCGATGGTTTCGATCTGGTCCCGATCGGTGATGACCCGCCATGCAATTGTTCCGTCGGGATCGCCGCGCTTCTCGACCGTGAAACGGCGCTCATTCGTCGTGAGGTCGCTGTCGCCCTGCGCCATGGCGAACACCTTCGTCTTCTCGCCCTCGGTGTTCTGGGGCATGTTCGTCACGAGCACCGAGATCTCGCCGTCCTCCAGCGTCTGGCCGAGCTGATAGCGGATGTAGGTGACGGGCGTGTCGAGCCTGACGCCCACACCGGGAATGAACGTGTGGGGTCCGACGATCTGGCCGATGCTCCTGCCGTTGATAAGCGGATCGTAGAGCTCGGGGCCACGGATGTACCCGTCCGTTCGGGGCGCGATGAACGTTGAGCGGGGCGTAAAGAAGGAACCCACCGCGTCCTGGTACTCGGCGCGCGCCTGCCAGGAATAATTCCTGTCGCCTTCGAGATCGACCGAGACTGGCCATGACGTCGTGGTGGCCCCACCGGGCACCAGCGGCGAGCGCGCCACCAGGGTCCCGCTGGCCGTGTCGTAGACCTCGAATCGGTAGCTGAACGAAACGGCGTCCGCAAACCTTGGTGTCGCGTTGGCGATGGTGAGGACCGCTGGCGAATCGAAGGGCTGCTGGTTGTTGATGGGCGATTGCGGTACTGGTGCGGTCGCTTTGAGCGTGGACCCGTCCGCCGCGGCCTCCCCCCGAAATCCACCGCCGGAGGTTGGCGCAGCCGGGCCGCGGGACGACTTGCTGCACGCGGCCAACGTGAGGGTACACACAACCAGTACGACACTTATCCTGCCAACCATCGGTTCAACCTCGCTGAGAATGTGGTATTCGGGGGCCGCCCCGCCGCCCTTGAATACCGGAAGAAAGACGACCGAAATGATAACTGACAAAGTGTGCAAAGCCAAGGCGAATCGGGAACTCGGCCTGACGCACAAACCCGAGCGCTCGTGCCGGCCGCTATAATCCGGGTCTGATGCCGCGCGGTCCGGCAAACCCAGAGCGGTCCTTCGGGCTATCGGTCGGTTCGGTCCTCTCCATTCTTGCCGCGGCGCTCGTGTGGCGCGGGCGGATCGCACCGGCTGCAGTCGTCGGGCTCTTGGGCGTGGCACTCGTCGTGGGGGCGCTTCTGGCCCCACCTCTGCTCGGCTGGCCGAGCGCGGTGTGGTGGCGGTTTGCGCGAGTGCTGGGCTTCGTCAACGCGCGGGTTATCCTGACGCTCCTCTTTGCCCTCGTGCTCGTGCCGCTCAGCGCCGCGTGGCGGCTGATTGGCAAGGATCCGCTGGCGCGCCGGCGACGTGACTGGCACGGGTGGTCTCCCTATCCGGAGCGTTACCGCGATCGGCACCACTACAAGCGGATGTACTAGTGGAGCTACACTGGAAGGGCTGGCAGGCATGAGCAAGGTGCGTGTGTTCGTCGAGTTCTGGCAGTTCCTGCGCCAGGAGAAGAAATACTGGCTCACGCCCATTGTCCTGGTGTTCGTCCTGTTCGGGCTCCTGATTGCCTTCTCGCAGACGAGCGCGCTAGCGCCGTTCATCTACACGCTGTTCTGAGTGCGCTGACGATTTGCCGACACGCATTCTTGGCATCTCGGCCTACTACCACGACGCGGCCGCCGCGCTCGTCGAGGACGGGCGGATCGTCGCGGCCGCCCAGGAGGAGCGGTTCACCCGGAAGAAGCACGACCCGAGCTTTCCGTCTCGGGCGGTCGAGTATTGTTTGCGCGAGGCCGGCGTCCGGGCCCGATCGCTCGATCTGGTCGGCTTCTATGAGAAGCCGCTCGTCAAGTTCGACCGACTGCTCGAGACCTATGCCGCCTGCGCACCCCGGGGCCTGAAGTCGTTCCTGATGGCCATGCCGATCTGGCTTGGCGAGAAGCTCTGGATGGCCGACGACATCCGGAGCCATATCGACGGCTACGAGGGCGAGGTCCTCTTCGGCGAGCACCACGAATCGCACGCCGCTTCGGCGTTCTACCCGTCGCCGTTCGAGGAAGCGGCGATTGTCACCATGGACGGCGTGGGGGAGTGGGCGACCTCGTCGGTGGGCGCCGGCAGAGGCAACGAGGTCGAGCTCATCCGCGAACTTCGATTTCCTCACTCGCTCGGCCTTCTGTACTCCGCCTTCACGTATTTCACGGGCTTCAAGGTGAACTCGGGCGAGTACAAGGTCATGGGGCTGGCGCCGTACGGCGAGCCGAAGTACGTCCGGGCCATCAAGAACCACCTCGTCGAGATCGGCGAGGACGGGAGTCTGTGGATGAACATGGAGTACTTCACATACCCCTACGGCCTGACCATGACCGGCACGGCGTTCGAACGGCTCTTCCGGAGTCCGGCCAGAAAACCCGAGACCCCGTTGACGCAGCGGGAGATGGACCTGGCGAGATCCATCCAGGAGATCACCGAAGAAGTGATGGTCAAGATGGCGCAGTTCGCCAAGCGTGAGACCCGACGCCGCGATCTGTGCCTGGCCGGCGGCGTTGCGCTGAACTGCGTCGGCAACGGACGGATCCTGCGCGAGCGGATCTTCGATCAGATCTGGATCCAGCCGGCGGCGGGCGACGCGGGCGGTGCTGTCGGGGTCGCCCTGAGCCTGTGGCACCGACATCTTGGCAAGCCTCGCCGCAGCTCCGAGTCGGAGGGGACCTGGGAGCGACCGTCAACCCTTCCCGCGTCGGCGGCCGCTCCGCGGTATGCCGACGGCATGAGCGGGGCGTTGCTGGGCCCGCGGTTTACAGTTGATGAGATTCAGCGATTCCTCGATCGGACCGGATGTGCGGCCCGTCGGGTCGCTCCGCACGAGCTTGCCGGCCATGTGGCGGCGCTGCTGGCCGAGGAGAAGGTCATCGGCCTGTTCCAGGGCCGGATGGAGTTCGGGCCCCGTGCGCTCGGTGCTCGCTCGATCATCGGCGACGCGAGGTCGCCGAGGATGCAAACGGTGATGAACGTCAAGATCAAATTCAGGGAGTCGTTTCGCCCCTTCGCGCCGTCGGTCCTGCGCGAGCACGTGGGGGAGTGGTTCGATCTGGACGCCGACAGCCCGTACATGCTGCTTGTAGCCGACGTGCGGCCGGATCGGCGCCTCCCGGTACCCGACGCGGCGGGCGCCTTGTGGGGCATCGAGAAACTGAACGTGCCCCGGTCATCGATTCCCGCCGTCACCCACGTCGACTACTCCGCGCGCATTCAGACTGTCCGCCGCGACACAAACCCCATGTACTACGACATCCTCCAGGCGTTCTTCCATCGGACAGGCTGTCCGGTCATCGTCAACACGTCCTTCAATGTCCGAGGCGAACCGATCGTCTGCACGCCGGAGGACGCATACCGCTGCTTCATGCGCACCGACATGGACGCGCTGGTCCTCGAGACTTTCATACTTGCCAAGGAAGACCAGACGCCGACGAGCGACGACCAGTCGTGGCGCGAGGAATTCGTCCTCGACTAGTGTCCCGTCCATCCTGTCACACGGCCGGCGGTCGAACTCGAACGCGCTAGCGGCCGCGAGGCCGCTTCATCGACCCGACGCGCGCACGATGGCCGCCAGCGCCTCGCCGATCTTCCGGTGCCCGCTCGCCCGCATGTGATCATCGAGGACATAGAAGTCGTCCGACGACAGCAGCGTCGTTGTATCGACGGTCCGCAGTTCGCGCACGACGGGAGGGTAGCCGGGGCGGCGGCTCTCGCCTGCGAGCGCAGGGATGAACACGCGGGGATGCCCGAAGTCCTGGCTTACCTCGAGCACGAGGAGCCGGAGCCTGTCGAGCTTCGTGCGGCTGGCGTGCAGCAGCGCATTCAGGAAGAGCCCGGCCTCCTCTGTCGGCGGCACTGGACCGGCCGCCTGGTCGACGGGCTCCGGCGTTTCCAGTCGCGTGAGCTTCATCACGAGGCGGAAGACGTACTTGCCAGCGTAGTAGGACCGCTGAGATCGATAGTACCCGACGACCGTCTCGTACTCGGCCTGAGGAGTAATCGGCAGGCGATTGTCGTGGTCTCGAAACGAGCGGTTCTCGATCACATCGTTGTCCGAATACTGAACGATCAGCCAGCCCAGGCGGGACGTATCGGTCCGGTCGAGCACCTTCATCGCTCGGACGGTGCCGTACGATGACACGGCGGCGTTGAGCACCCTCAACCCGGCCCTGGCGGCGAGCACGCGCGGAAAGGTCTCGTCCTGCCCGACGCCCCAGCCCATGGCATGCGAGTCACCGACGACGATGACCTCCGGCTGGTCGAGCGCCTCGTCCGCGTCACGGAGTCCGAGTCGGTTGACGGCCAGCTCGCTGGTGAACTCCAGGCTCGCGAAGGTGCACGAACCGGGACGCAGCGTGTAGGTCACCTCGGGATCGTAGCGCGCACAGTTGGAATCGAACTGAATCAGGCCGCGCGCGAAGTGCCGGTACACCTGCTGCATGAGACGCCGGACGGGTCCGGGAGAGACGGCAGTGATCGCGGGCACGTGCAGGAACAGGAGGAGGACACCCTCGACGAGCGCGAATGCCACGATCAGATTGACGCCAATCAGGAGCGAAACTCTGACGATCGCCTTTGTATTCCTCATGAGGCGCGATACGATCGGCCGCGTGGCCGAGGTGAGCGCGTCCGATCATGCCGTGGCGGATGCGCCGACTTCAAGAGGCGGGCCGATCGAGCCGGCCCTCGCCGTCCTGCTCGCTGTCTCGCTCGGCCTCTCGTTCTGGGCGATCCTGCCGCTCGGCGCAGCCCTCGGCCTGCTGGTCGCGTTCGCCTGGGCCGCCCTGCCAGGCGTGATCGTCGCACGCCGCATGTATGGTTCCGATCGCACCGCCTGGCCGGCCGCGCTTCTGGTCGGTCCGCTCTGGGGCTTCTGTCTCACCAGCGCCGTGCTTCTCGGCCTATGGGTCGGCGGCGTACGAAGCCTGTGGCTCCTGGCCCTCGCGCCCGCCGGCGGCCTGATCGTCGCCGCCCTGGTGGGCCGCCTGGCAGGCGCCTTCGTGGTTCCATCGATCGGCCGGCGCGACGTCGCATCCATCCTCATGGTGCTCCTGCTCGTGCCACTCATCAACGGACGGCCCTACGCCCGTGTCGGCGAAGTGGGTCCCGAGGGCAAGGCCTATCGGGCGTACTTCATCGCCGACTTCGTCTGGGCGATGGCGGTCACAAGCGAGGTGAGCAAGGGCGACGTTCCTCCGCACAATCCATTCCTCGCCGGGGACCGGCTGCACTACTACTGGCTGGCGCACCTGCTGTCGGCCGTCGAGTACCGCGCCGCCCGGCAGGGGCTGACAGTTGAACAGGTGCTGCTGGTAAACGGGATGCTGCTCGACCTCGCGTTTGTGGCGTTCCTGTATTTCTTCGTTCGCCACTTCGTGCACAGCCCGCCGGCGGCGGCGATGGCCTGCGTGGCGGCCGTGCTGTTCACCAGCTTCGAGGGCGCGCAGCGGTTGTTCCTGTACTGGCAGCGGAACGTGCCCCTGGACGGCCTTCGGATGGAGAACATCGACGCGATCAGCAACTGGAGGTTCGGCAACCTGAAGGTCGACGGTCTTCAGCGCCTGCTGCTGTATCAGCCTCATCACGCGACGGCCTGGGGTATCAGCCTGTCGGCCCTGGTAGTGCTGCTGCAGGCGCGAGACAGCGCCCGGTTCGCCGTGAACCTCGTTGCCGGCGTCCTGCTGGGCCTCGGGGTGCTTCTCAGCTCGTTTCTCGCGGCTATGGTCGGGACCGTCGTCGGGATCTACCAGGTCGCCGTGCTCGCGGTGCGACGCCGCTGGATCGGCCTGGTGCTGGGAGGACTCGCAGGTGCGCTACCGATCCTGGGCGCAGTCGGTGTATCGAACGCACTCGCGTACGTCGACGCCTCGCCCGTTCAGCTGGTCTCCATCGGGCTCAATCGCTACGCGCTCCCGAATCTGGCGACCGCGATGGCGCTCAGCTTTGGCCCGATGCTCGTGGCCGTCGCTGCCGGCGCCGCAGTCGCCCTCTACCGGCGCGCCCGGTCGATGGCCACACCGGCATTGACGATCGCGATCGCCGCGTTCTTCTATTTCTACGTCGACGTCATCGATCACCAGCATGCCTATGTCGGCTTTCGGGCAGGGCACCTGTTCTTCATGGCCTCGGCGCCGATCGTCGGGTTTGCAGGGCAGGAGCTGTGGGGCTGGAGGGCCGCCCGAATTCCGACCGCCGTCGTGGCAGGCGTACTGGCGCTCGGGGCGGCGCCAACCACCATCATCGACCTCTATAACACGCAGGACACGTCGAATCGAAACCAGGGCCCCGGGTTCCGCTGGACCGAGGTCATCACGCCTGGGGAGATGGAGGCGCTCGCGTGGATCAAGCGCTACACGCCGGAAGACGCACTGATCCAGGTCGAGCCCTCCGCGCACGATTCCGGGACCTGGGCGTACATGCCGGCCTTCGGCGAACGTCGAATGACGGCGGGGCTCCCGATCTCGATGATCCCGCTGCAGAAATACCGTGATGCCAGTGCGCGCATCACCGAGGTGTTTCGTCAGGAGGAAGCGGCGAAGGCTTATTCTCTGGCGGGGGAATTGGGGCTGCAGTACGTCTGGATCGGACCGGCCGAGCGGGCGCGCTATCCGCGTCTCGAACACGCGCTCGACACGGCGCCGTACTGGTTCAAGCCGGTGTTTCGGAACGAGGAGGTGCGCGTCTACAGGGTGACGTGAGATTCCTTGATCCTCACGTTCTCCTGTCCGCGGTGCGCCTCGTTCCCATAGCGTAGAGCGCGGCCCCAGGGAGGTTGCCCACGATCCCGAGCGCCACAAACAGTACCGAGAGCGCAAAGGCCGGTGCGGCCGCGACGCCGGCGCGCGCGAAAAACCACACGAAGGCCGCCTGGCTCGTGCCCAGGCTGTTCACTGTCACCGGCAGGAGCATGACCAGCAGGATCAGTGGGACGGAGGCGAAGTAGTAACCGAGCGACGTGTCGATGCCGAGGCCGCGGCCCAGACAGAAGGCCTGCAGAACCCGGAGCGTCTGGACCGCAACGGACGCGAACAACACCGCCAGCAGGGTCCATGAATGGGTCGCGTACTGGCCGATCGCCTCGATGAGTCTCGAACCAGCGGATCGCACGCGCGCACCCGGCATGCGAGCGACGAGATGGTCGGCGACTCTCGCGGCCCGTCGACTGAACACCAGCAGGATCGTGCCTGCTGACACGATCGCCGCCAGCACGAGCGCGGTCAGTACCGCCGGGCTGTTGGCGAGCGCCGGCGCGAGCGTCAACCCGACCACGGCCATCACCAGGAGCGAGACCACCCCGAGCAGGCGATCCATCAGCACCGAGGCCACCGCGCCGCCGAGCCGGACGTTCAGCCTGGCCATTTCGACGCTCCGGAGCACGTCGCTCCCGATG
>CAZCEL010000119.1:0-11223 GCA_964497175.1 uncultured Bifidobacteriaceae bacterium | reverse complement strand
TGACTCCATCGACGACATGGCGGCGCTCTTCGACGGCATCCCGCTCGATCGGGTGTCCACCTCGATGACCATCAACGCGACGGCCGTCATCCTGCTGGCGCTCTACGTGGCGGTGGCCAGGCGGCAGAACGTCGCGCCCGGCAGGCTCGCCGGCACGATCCAGAACGACATCCTGAAGGAGTATGTGGCGCGCGGCACGTACATCTATCCGCCGCGCGCATCGCTCAGGATCGTCACCGACATCATGGCGTACTGCGAGCAGGAGCTGCCGAACTGGAACACGATCTCGATCAGCGGATATCACATCCGCGAGGCTGGTTCGACGGCGATACAGGAAGTGGCGTTCACCTTCGCCAACGCCATCGCCTACGTCCAGGCCGCTGTGGACAGGGGGCTCGACGTCGACCAGTTCGGCCAGCGACTGTCATTCTTCTTCAACGCGCACAACAATTTCCTCGAAGAGATTGCCAAGTTCCGGGCGGCCCGCCGGCTCTGGGCGCGCATCATGCGCGATCGTTTCGGGGCCCGCAGTCCCCGGGCGCAGCAGCTGCGGTTCCACACGCAGACGGCTGGGAGCACCTTGACGGCCCAACAGCCCGACAACAATCTTGTCCGCGTGGGAATCCAGGCGCTGGCGGCGGTGCTCGGAGGCACGCAGTCCCTGCACTGCAACGGCCGCGACGAGGCCCTTGGCCTGCCCACGGAAACGTCGGCCCGGCTTGCCCTTCGCACGCAGCAGATCATCGCCGCGGAAACCGGCGTGGCCAACTCGGTCGATCCCGTGGGAGGATCGTGGGCCATCGAGCAGCTGACCGACGACATCGAACGCGCCGCCGAGCAGCTGCTGGCCCGGATCGAACGGGCCGGCGGGACGCTGGCGGCCATCGAGTCCGGCTTCATCCAGCGTGAGATCCAGGAGGCCGCGTATCAGGCGCAGCGCGGTGTGGATTCGGGCGAATCCATCGTGGTGGGCGTAAACTGGTTTCAGGACGCCGGCCGGTCCACATCCATCGAAGTCTTCCGTGTTGACCCCGAGGTGGAGCGAGGTCAGGTCGACCGGGTGCGGGCGGTGCGCGCGGGACGCGACCGGGAGCGGTGGCGGCATGCGCTGGACAGGGTGTCCACTGCCGCGCGAGACGGCACCAACGTGGTGCCGCACATCATCGACGCCGTCGAGGCCAGGGCGACGCTGGGCGAGATCTCCGACACTCTGCGCGCCGTGTTCGGCGAGCACGAGGAGTCGGCGACCGTGTGATCATAAGGGTCACGCCGCTGCTGACCGTCGACAACCTGACCACCGTTTTCGATCTCCCGACCGGCCTCTTTCGAGCGGTCGACGAAGTCAGCTTCGACATTCACCCCGGCGAAACGGTAGGACTGGTCGGCGAGTCCGGGTGCGGCAAGTCCCTCACGGCACTGTCCATCATGCGACTCGTCCGGCCGCCGGGACGCATCGCCGGCGGGCGCGTCGAGTTCGGGGGGCGCGATCTCCTGACGCTCGACCAACGGGCCATGCGTGCGGTCCGCGGCGCCCGGATCGCCATGATCTTTCAGGAGCCGGCGGCGGCTCTGAACCCCGTCTTCACCGTCGGCGACCAGATAGCCGACGCACTGCGCGTGCACGGACGCGGTGGGCGTCGCGAAGCCAAGGCGCGGGCGATAGAACTGCTGGAGGAAGTGCACATCGCGCAGCCTGCGGCGCGGGCCAACGACTACCCGCATCAGTTGTCCGGCGGCATGCAGCAGCGCGTGCTCATCGCGATGGCGATCGCCTGTCAACCCGCGCTCGTCATCGCCGACGAACCCACAACGGCTCTGGACGTGACGGTCCAGGCGCGCATTCTCGACCTGCTGCGGGAGATGAGATCCCTGTACGGTCTCTCGCTGCTCCTCATCGCGCACGACCTGGCTGTGGTCGCGCAGATGGCTGACCGTGTGCTCGTCATGTACTCCGGTCGCATCGTCGAGCGCGGACCGGTTCAGTCCGTCTTCGGAAATCCACAACACCCGTACACTCGAGGACTGCTGTCCGCCGAGCGGCTCGAGGCGCTCTCACGGCTGCTGCCGGCCGACCGGTCTGTGAGATCCGCGAAGCTGTCTTCAGTCGCGTGCGTGTTTCATCCCCGGTGTCCAGATCGCTTCGAGCCGTGCACGGTTTGCGCTCCGCCGGACCTGGCGGTCGGCAGCGGTCACAGCGCCCGCTGCCACCTGCTCGATCCCAGATGGCGCGGCGCGCCCGGCCTGACGCGCGAGGTCGACGAGGGAAACCGAGACCATGGCCCTGGTCCAAGTTGAGCATCTCGTCAAGCGCTTCGACCGGGGCCCGCGGCTGTTCGGCCGCGACGCGGGCATCACAGCGGTTGACGCTGTCAGCCTCGAGATCGAAGAAGGCGAGACGCTGGGACTGGTCGGTGAATCCGGCAGCGGAAAGACGACGCTCGGGCGGTGCATTCTCCGGCTGATCGAGCCGACCTCCGGGGCAGTACGGTTTCGTGGTGCAAACATCCTCGAGCTCGGCATGAAGGACCTGCGCAAGGCCCGGCGCGACATGCAGGTCGTGTTCCAGGACCCGTTCTTCTCGCTCAATCCGCGGATGCGGGTCGGGCAGATCGTCGAGGAGCCCCTCGTGATCCATCGGCTCGGGGGGCGGGACGCGAGACGTCAGCGCGTCGGAGAGCTCCTCGGCCTGGTGGGTCTGGACCCGGCTGACGCTGACCGCTACCCGCACGAGTTCAGCGGCGGCGAACGCCAGCGCATCGGGTTGGCGCGGGCGCTGGCGTCCGGGCCGTCGTTCCTGGTGCTCGACGAGCCGGCGTCGGCGCTTGACATGTCGATACAGGCCTTGGTCGTCGATCTCTTGAAGGGCATTCGGCGACAACTCAAGCTGACCTACCTGTTCATCTCGCACGATCTCCGACTCATCGAGCACATCTCGGACCGGGTCGCGGTGATGTACCGAGGCAAGCTCGTCGAGGTGGCGTCGACCTCCGAGCTCTTCACGGCGTCCAGGCACCCGTACACCCAGGCGCTCCTGACCGCGGCGCCGACACTGGATCTGGAACCGAAGGGGCCCGCGAGGTCGTCGTGATTAGACCGGTCAGTGCGACATCGCGTAGAGGAGAACGTTGACGCCGAGGCCGTACCCCTCCACGGAAAACTGCAGGAAGTACTCGCGGCTGTCGCCCTCGCGCTCGAAGGAATCGCCGATGTCGGTGTTGAACGTGATGAACACCATCACGCGGCCGTGGTCGTCGAGAATGGCGCGGGCGTGCGGCGTGGCGCTCTCGCGCCCGCGCTCGGAGGTCGGGCCGCCGGGGCCGCCCCAGGCGTTGATCGAGGGAATCTGCGGAATCCGCTTGACGTGCATCAGCGAGTGGAAGATCGGATGCTCGATCGGCAGCTCGACGATCGGGTAGACCCTCGACGGCAGCACCTTGCGCATCTGGCTCTCGAACACCTCCCAGGCCCAGTTGCCCCAGAAGTCGTCCGCCCAGAGGAACCCGCCCTTCAGCAGGTAGTCCCGCAGCCCGGCTGCCTCACGATCATCGAGGTAGATCGACCCCACCTCGGTCATCATGATGAACGGGCAGCGAAAGAGCTCGGGTTGAGCGAGATTGATGAGGAGGTGGTTGGGTTCGAACGGTCCAAGGAAGCCGACGGGCGTTTTCGTCAGCTCCGACAGGCGAACCGACAGGTTCTGATCCGCCCGCGGCCAATCGACGCTCCAGTTGCCGCCGTCGCCGTTGGCGGCCTGCCGAAAGACGATGCGACAGAACTGGAACGCGCCGTCGAAGTCGTCCATCTGCGCGTACCGCGGGCTGCGGTAGTACCCCCCGCGGCGGAACTGGGCCGCGGCCGCCGAGGCCACCAGCAGCGCGACGGCACACGCGATTATCGGACGCGCCCGCATGCGAATAGTCTGAAGAGCGCCGTTTCGCGCGTCCCGAGGCCCAACAGCTCAGGCCGCGCGACGGACGTCGTTCGCCACCTGACCGTCGCGGATGTGAATGGTCCGGTGCGCGTGCGCGGCCACGTCCGCCTCGTGCGTGACGAGCACAATCGTGTT
Source organism: uncultured Bifidobacteriaceae bacterium (assembly GCA_964497175.1). GTDB lineage: Bacteria > Acidobacteriota > Vicinamibacteria > Vicinamibacterales > CAVVIG01 > CAZCEL01. The sequence continues at coordinate 7,157 of CAZCEL010000119.1, read as the reverse complement.
TCCCGCCTCGTGCAGGCGCTCGAACACTCCCATGATCTCCACGCCGGTCTTCGAGTCGAGGTTACCGGTTGGCTCGTCGGCCAGCAGGATCGACGGATTGTTGACCAGCGCGCGGGCGATCGCCACACGCTGGCGCTGGCCGCCGGACAGCTCGTTGGGGCGATGGGTCATGCGGGAAGTCAGCTCCACCTTGTCCAGGGCGGCGCGGGCCTGCAGCTCGCGCTCCCTGGCGGGCACTCCCGCGTACACGAGCGGCAGCTCGACGTTTCTGAGCGCGGTGGCGCGCGGCAGGAGGTTGAAGGTCTGGAAGACGAATCCGATCTCCTGGTTTCGAATGCGCGCCAGCTCGTTGTCGTTCATCGCCCCGACCTGCTTCCCGTTGAGCAGGTAGGATCCGCGACTCGGCGTATCGAGGCAGCCAATCAGGTTCATCAGCGTCGACTTGCCCGATCCTGACGGTCCCATGATGGCGACGTACTCGCCACGGTCGATCTGCAGCGTCACGCCGCGCAGCGCGTGGATCTCCTCGGTGCCCATCACGTAGGTCTTCCAGAGGTCGACGGTCTCAATCAGCGCCATCGGCGTTTGATCTCCTTCAGGCTCTCGACCTCATCTTACCCGAGCGGGGCTTCGACAATTCGCCTGCGCGTGACCAACGCTACGAGACCGACGGCGTAGCGTCGATGGTGCCCGGCGGGAGCCGCTTCCGGAAGACGGCGGCGCCGACGAGACCACCCAGCGTGGAGAAGACCATTCCGAGCAACAGCATGAAGAAGAAGTTCGCGACGCGGGCCGCGATCCAGAGCAGCGGCGCCGACGTGGGCCGTGCGGTCATGGCGTCGAAGAGCCCCCGCATCTGCGGCGGAATCGTACCGGCCATCTCGAGCGCGCGCTCCTGGATGGCGCGCTGCAGGGGCGCGACGAGCAGATCGACTGGAATCGAGATGATGGAGGCCACGAAGGCGCCCGCGATCCCGGCGAGCAAGCCGGCGACGGCGCCGTCGCTCGATGAGATCGGCACCGCCTGGTTCTGCTGGAGCACGTACGACGCCACCACGCCGCCCGAAACCACCCAGAGGCAGCAGCACAGGTTCCCGGCGCTGATGACGGGCAGCGCCGACAGCACACCCATCACCAGGCCGCCCACGAGCGCCGGCTGCGCGTAGGACACGGTGGCCATCAATCGTAGTACTCGCGGCCGAGGTGCGTGATGAGCTCCTCGCCCTTCAGGTACCGGAGCGTATTCTTCAGCTTCATCAGCTGGATGAACAGGTCGTGCTCGGGATAGAGCTCGGGCGCGTGCATGGGGCTCTTGAAATAGAACGACAGCCACTCCTGGATGCCGTGCATGCCGGCACGCTTGGCGAGGTCGAGAAACAAGGCCACGTCCAGCACGATGGGCGCCGCGAGGATGCTGTCTCGGCAGAGAAAATTGATCTTGAGCTGCATCGGATAGCCCAGCCACCCGACCAGGTCGATGTTGTCCCACCCTTCCTTGTTGTCGCCCCGCGGCGGGTAGTAGTTGATCCGGACGACGTGACAGAGCTCGTCGTAGAGATCGGGGTACAGCTGTGGCTGCAGGATGTAATCGAGGACCGACTTCTTGCTCTCCTCCTTCGTCTTGAACGATTCCGGATCGTCGAGCACCTCGCCATCCCGGTTGCCCAGGATGTTGGTGGAGTACCACCCTTCGACGCCCAGCAGGCGCGCCTTGAGGCCCGGCGCGATGATGGTCTTGAGCAGCGTCTGGCCGGTCTTCAGATCCTTGCCCGCGAGCGGCGCCTTCGTTTTCGCCGACAGCGCGACCAGCGCAGGAACATCCGTTGTCAGGTTCGGCGCGGCGTTCCCGAAGGGAATGCCCTCGCGGATCGCGGCGTACGCATACACCATGCTCGACGGGATGGCGGGGTCGTTCTCCTCGAGCGCCCGCTCGAAGTTGACCATCGAGGCGTGCGCCTCGGACTCGGTCATGAAGACCTCGGTGCTCCCGCACCAGATCATGACCAGCCGATCGAGCGAGTGCGCGCGCGTGAAGCGCTGGATGTCGTCCATCACCTGTTCGGCGAGATCGCGCTTGTTCCGGCCCTTCTTGACGTTGGGTCCGTCGAGTCGCTTGACGTACCGCTGGTCGAACACGGCCGGCCAGGGCCGGATCTGCTCGAGCTCGGGGCGGACCTTCTCGAGCAGGGCGGGCTCGAGCACGCCGGCCGTCCGCGCGGCCGCGTAGCAGTCCTCGTCGAAGATGTCCCAACCACCGAACACGAGGTCGCCCAGATCCGACAGCGGCACTACGTCCGAGATCCGCGGCGAGCGGCCCTCGGTGCGCTTGCCGAGGCGGATGGTTCCCATCTGCGTCAGCGATCCGATCGGCTTGGCCAGGCCCTTGCGGATCGCGGCCACGCCGGCAATCGTGGTGGTGCTGACGGCGCCGAGACCGACCAGGAGGACGCCCAGTTTTCCGCGGGCAGGAACGATTTCGACAGGTGCCGACACGCGCAAAAACTATATCATCAGTGTTTCATCATGCCTTTTCTGCGGCGCGAGGATCCGCACCTGCTCGCTGTCAGGATGACCGGCGTCAAGATGGGCGATCGCCTGCTCCAGATCGGCTGCGCGCACGGCGGTCGCCTGGCGGCGATTGCCGCGCAGGTCGGATTGTCGGGCCGCGCCGTCACCGTCGTGCCGACTCAGGCCGAGGCAGACAGGGCGCGAAAGGGCGCGGCACGGGCCGGAGTGCTCGTCGAAGTGGAGCAGGCATCGCCCTCGCGCCTGCCCGCCGACGAGCAGGCGTTCGACGTGGCCATCATCGATGATACGGGAGGGCTGCTGGCGCAGATGTCCGCTGCGGACCGTTCGGCGGCGGTACGCGAAGCCGTGAGGGTGCTCAGGCCGGGCGGCCGCCTCATGGTGATTGGGTCGGCGCCTCGGAGCGGAATGGCCGGCCTGCTTACGCGGGGGCCCAGGCATGTTCCGCTCGATGCCAGACCCTCGCTCGAATCCGACGGGCTCAGGGCCGTCCGGCGTCTGGCCGAACGCGATGGGCTCGTCTTCGTCGAGGGCATCAAGCCAAGATAGACCGTCAGGTCGGGTCCTCGGATCAGCACACGGCTGTCACACGTCGAGCACACCGGGGCGGCCGCCAGGCGCGACGGCGCACGAAAAGGGGGTTCAAATCCGAATGACGGTCAGCCGCGAACGGCGGGACGGCCCGGCAGGGCTTTTGCCAGATCCTTGTCTGAGTCGCCCCTGGTTCGTCGGTCAGGGTGACCTCTGGTCCATTCATGTCAAGCGTTTCATGGCGGCAGAGCACGCCGGGGACGGCCGCCGCCGACGCCTGGGCCGTCGGGATCGCGGCATGCAGCGTCGCGCTCATCGGTGCCGGCGTTCTACACTGGACGCTCGGCGGCGGCCCGTGGCCGGCCCTGGCCGGATCGGCTCGGGTGGAACCGCCGCCGCTGGAGTTGATGTCGCTCGGACACGAGCGCGGCGACGCTCGCCTCGTCATCCGCGGCGTAGTTCGCAACCCGGCTCGGGGGCTCTTGCTCACGCAACTGACGGCGGTGGTGATCCTGTTCAATCAGCAGGGAGGATACCTGACGAGCGGTCGTGCGGACGTCGAATCAATCGTACTCGAGCCCGGCTCTGAAGCGCCGTTTGTGGTTGTCGTGTCGAGCGCGGGGGACATCAGCCGCTACAGGCTGAGCTTCAGGACGGCGGATCGCGTCGTTCCGCATGTCGACCGTCGAGGCTGAACCATGCACCGGTCCGTTCCGATCGTCGCATCGGCCTCTCTGATTCTTCTGGCCGGCCTGTCGCTCGGCGCCCGGCAGGACGCTCAAAGCCCGCCCGATCAGGACGGGTTCAAGTTCAGGAGCGGTGTCGAGCTCATCAACGTGACGGCCACGGTGTCAGACGCCCAGGGCCGCTTCGTCCCCGATCTCCGGCGGGAGGACTTCGTCGTGTACGAGGATGAGGTGGCGCAGGCGATTGCGCACTTCAGCGCCGAGCGCGTGCCCGTCAGCCTCGGCATCGTGCTCGACACGAGCGGGAGCATGGCCGGGGAGAAGATGGACGCGGCCAGGCGGGCGCTCTATCAGTTCGTCTACGACCTGCTCGACGACCGCGACGAGATCTTTCTGTATCGCTTCAGCGACGTGCCCATGCTGGTGCAGGGCTGGACGACAAGCCGCCCTGCCCTGTCGCAGGCGCTGGGGCGCATCACGCCCAACGGGGGCACGGCGATGTACGACGCGGTGGTCGAGGCCATTCCCCTGGCCTCGGCAGGCATGCACCAGAAGAAAGCCATTGTCGTCATCTCCGACGGCAACGACACCGCGAGCCGGTCAGGCGTCCATCAGATCAGACAACTCGTCCGGCAGACCGAAGTGCTGCTGTACGCGATCGGCATCGACGGCACGAGCACACCGACGCTGCAGCGCACTCCGCAACGGTTTCCGCCGCGCATGCCCCCGGGCCCGGTTCCGTTCCCGATTCCCGGCGGTCGCGGGCGCCCTCCGGGACGGTTCCCGCCGGGGTTGCGACCGTGGCAGCCCCAGATCGGAGGCCCCGGCAGCCCCTGGCAGCGAAGCGCGCCCCGCGACGAGCGCGTGAACAGCGGCGCGTTGAGAGACATGACCGACGACAGCGGCGGCCGGACCGAGATTGTTCGCGAGGCGCGCGACCTGGCTCCAGCGACGGCGAGCATCGCCGACGAGCTGAGCAAGCAGTACCATCTAGGCTACCAGACCAGCGGGAAGAAGGACGGCCGCTGGCACTCGATCCGCGTCGAAGTGCCGAACAAGAACTACCGCGTCCGCGCACGGACCGGCTACGTGGCCAACTGAGCGTCCCGGCCTCCGCTGTTGCGCTGCGAGGAACCTCGCATAGAATTGCCCTCCGCGGCTGTCGCCGATCTTCAGCCGGGATGTGGAGTGGGACCTATGGCCAGTGAGCGCAGTATCCAGACGAGCGAAGCGCAGATTGCGGTTCATTGGAAGGAAGAAGAGTACGTCCTCCCGCCAGCCAGGTTCGTGGGGCAGGCGAATCTGTCTGACCCTGCGGTCGTCGAACGCTTCAGCGAGAAGCACTTCCCCGAGTGCTTCAAGGAGTACGCCGACCTGCTGAGCTGGGATCACTACTGGCACACCACGCTGGACACGGGCAAGCCGCCATTCTGGAAGTGGTTCGTCGGCGGCAGGATCAATGCGTCCTACAACTGCGTCGACCGCCACCTCGCGAAGTACAGGAACAAGGCGGCGCTCATCTTCGTGCCCGAACCGGAGGACGAGCCGATCCAGGCGGTCACTTACCAGGAGCTCTACACACGGGTCAACGAGGTCGCGGCGGTCCTGCGCGACTTTTGCGGGCTGCGCAAGGGCGACCGCGTCACGATTCACATGCCCATGATTCCGGAGCTCCCGATCACGATGCTGGCCTGCGCGCGCCTCGGGGTGGTCCACTCGGTGGTCTTTGGCGGGTTCAGCGGCGAGGCGGCCGGACTGCGGGCCGCCGACTCGGGAAGCCGCGTGATGGTCTACGCCGACGGCTATTACCGCAACGGCAAGGCGACCGACCACAAGGCGAGCGCCGACATCGCGCTCGAGACCGCAGCGAAGGAAGGGACAACGGTCGAGAAAGTTCTCGTGTGGCGGCGGCACCACGGCAAGAGCCTCTCGACGACACCCATGGTGCAGGGGCGCGACTACTTCATGGACGAGGTGTTGAAGGGCTTCAGGGGCGCGAGAGTCGACCCGGTGTCGATGGATGCCGAGGATCCGTTATTCCTCATGTACACCAGCGGGACGACTGGCAAGCCGAAGGGCTGCCAGCATCGCACCGGGGGCTATCTCGCCTATGTGGCCGGCACGTCGAAGTACTACCAGGACATCCATCCCGAGGACGTGTACTGGTGCATGGCCGACATCGGCTGGATCACCGGCCACTCGTACATCGTGTACGGCCCGCTCGCGCTTGCTGCAACGAGCGTGATATTCGAGGGCGTCCCCAACTTCCCCGACGCGGGGCGGCCCTGGCGCATCGCCGAGCGGCTCAACGTCAACATCTTCCACACGTCGCCAACGGCCATCCGAATGCTGAGGAAGGCAGGACCCGACGAGCCCAGGAAATACAACTATCGGTTCAAACACATGACGACGGTGGGCGAGCCGATCGAACCCGAGACCTGGCAGTGGTATTACAACGTCGTCGGCAAGCGCGAAGCGGTGATTGTGGACACCTGGTGGCAGACCGAGAACGGCGGGTTCCTCTGCACCACCAAACCGGCGCTCGATCCGATGAAGCCCGGGAGTGCCGGGCCGCCCGCGCTCGGGATCTTTCCGATCATCTACGACGAGAACGGCCAGCCCGTCTCCGCTGGCTCGGGACGAGCGGGCAACATCTGCATCCGGAACCCCTGGCCGGGGATCATGCAGACCATCTGGGGAGACAGCGACCGCTTCGTCAACCAGTACTACCGGAAGTACTGCAAGAATCCGGACAGCAAGGACTGGCACGACTGGCCGTACTTCGCGGCCGACGGCGCCGTGCTGCCCGCCGACGGCTACTACCGCATCCTCGGTCGCGTGGACGACGTGATTAACGTCGCCGGCCACCGGCTCGGGACCAAGGAGCTCGAGTCCGCGTGCCTCACGGTGCCCGACGTGGCCGAGGCGGCCGTCGTTCCGGTGGTCGATGAGATCAAGGGCCGGGTGCCTGCCGTCTATGTCTCCTTGAAGCCGGGCATCTCGGATGGAGACCGCGTTCAGCACCAGATCGTCGCGACCATCGAGACGATGATCGGAAAGATCGCCCGCCCCAAGGCGGTCCACATCGTGCCCGACCTGCCGAAAACGCGATCTGGCAAGATCATGCGCCGCGTGCTCGCGGCTATCTCGAATACCATCGACACCGGAGACGTGACGACGCTCGCCAACCCGGACGTCGTGGAATCGATTCGCAAGCTGGTTCAGGGAGAGGGCCCGGTCGTGCTCAAGGACGCGCCTGAAGACGTGAAGCTCTTCGGCGCCGAATAGAGCACGTGGCCGAGACCGCGTGTCCCTTCTTGCCACGGCTCTCGGACTGAGTTTGTTGGGCAGCTCGGGCGGGCTGCTCGTCGCTTCCTCACTGCTTCTGTTCCTGTCTCTTATACACATCTCCGA
>CAZCEL010000118.1:0-11326 GCA_964497175.1 uncultured Bifidobacteriaceae bacterium | reverse complement strand
GGCGCCGACTCGCCGATCGAGAAAGCCGAGGCGGTGGTGCGGGCCAAGCTGGCGCGCAAGGAGAAGATCCCGGGTTTTGGCCACCGTGTCTATCACACGGAGGATCCGCGCGCCACGCATCTCAGACAGATGTCGCACGATCTGGGCCAGCGAGCCGGACAGACGGTCTGGTACGACATGTCGCAGCGGATCGAGGCGGTGGTCAAGGCCGAGAAGAAGCTGAACCCCAACGTCGATTTCTATTCGGCGTCCACATACTACGCGCTCGGCATTCCCATCGATCTGTTCACGCCGATCTTCGCGGTCAGCCGGATCGCCGGGTGGACGGCGCACGTGCTCGAGCAGTACGCGAACAACCGGCTGATCCGTCCACGGGCCGAATACGTGGGATCGTCGTATCCGCAGCGTTACGAGCCGATCGGGACGAGATAGGGCAATCGCGTCGGGCACAGCGACGGTCTCTCCGCATGGATCCCCGATTCATTCGCAATTTTTCGGTCATTGCGCACATCGATCACGGCAAGTCGACACTGGCCGACCGCTTTCTCGAGCTGACCGGTGCGCTGCAGGCGCGCGAGATGGAAGCGCAGGTGCTCGATGCGATGGATCTGGAGCGGGAGCGCGGCATCACGATCAAGGCCCACCCGGTGCGCCTTTCCTACACGGCCGGGTCGGGCGCCTCGTATGTGCTGAACCTCATCGACACGCCCGGCCACGTGGACTTCTCCTACGAGGTCACCCGGTCGCTTGCGGCCTGCGAGGGTGCGCTGCTGCTGGTCGACGCCTCGCAGGGCGTCGAGGCACAGACGCTGGCCAACGCGTACCTGGCGGTCGAGAACAACCTCGAAATCATCCCGGTCATCAACAAGATCGACCTCCCGAGCGCCCAGCCCGAGGAAGCCCGCCGGCAGGTCCAGGACATCATCGGCCTCGACGCGTCGGGCGCCATGCTCGTCAGCGCCAAGCAGGGGACCGGCGTCCCCGCCCTGCTCGAAGCCATCGTCGAGCGGCTGCCGCCGCCGGGCGGCAACGAGGCGGCGCCGCTCAAGGCGCTGATCTTCGACTCCTGGTACGACGCGTACCGCGGCGTCGTGATCGTCATTCGCGTGATCGACGGGTCGATCCGCCGGGGGATGCGCATCCGTCTGATGGCCCAGGGCCAGGACTACGACGCCGAAGATCTGGGCCACTTCACGCCCAAGGCCGTTCCTGTGGACGCGCTCGGCGTCGGCGAGGTGGGCTTTCTCGTCGCCAACGTCAAACGAATCAGCGATGCCAAGATCGGCGACACGGTGACGGAGACAGCCAGGCCCACCGCTGAGCCGTTCCCCGGCTTCAAGGAACTCAAGCCGATGGTGTTCGCCGGCCTGTATCCGGTCGAAGGCCACCAGTACCCCGAGCTGCGCGACGCGCTGGAAAAGCTCCGGCTGAACGACGCCTCCTTCTTCTACGAGCCGGAGACCTCCGTGGCGCTTGGCTTCGGCTTTCGTTGCGGGTTCCTGGGACTGCTGCACATGGAGATCGTCCAGGAGCGTCTCGAACGCGAGTTCGACATGGACCTGGTGACGACTGCTCCCGGCGTGCTGTATCGGGTGACGAGGACCGACGGCCAGGTGGAGGAGATTGACAGTCCAGCGAAGCTGCCCGAAGCGGGCCGCATCTCCACGATCGAAGAGCCGGTCATCACGGCGATGATCCTGACGCCGGCCGAACACGTGGGCGCGATCCTGCAGCTCTGCCAGGACAAGCGAGGCGTCCAGAAGTCGCTGGAGTACCTCTCGTCGGACCGCGTGCTCATCACCTACGATCTGCCGTTCAACGAGGTCGTGCTGGACTTCTACGATCGGCTGAAAACGCTGTCGAGGGGATACGCGTCGCTCGACTATCATGTGACTGGCTACTGGCCATCGCCGCTCGTCAAGCTGGACATTCTGGTCAACGGGGATCCGGTCGACGCGCTCTCGATCATCGTGCACCGGGATATGGCCTACGAGCGCGGCCGGGCGCTCGCGTCGAAGATGCGCGAGCTCATCCCGCGCCAGCTGTTCGAGGTGGCGATTCAGGCCGCGATCGGAGGGCGGATCATTGCGCGCGAGTCCGTCAAGCCGCTGCGCAAGAACGTGCTGGCGAAGTGCTACGGCGGCGACATCACCCGTAAGCGGAAGCTGCTCGAGAAGCAGAAGGAAGGCAAGAAGCGCATGAAGCGGGTCGGGAAGGTCGAAATCCCTCAGGAGGCGTTTCTGGCTGTTCTCAGGATGGGGACGGAGCCCGAGTGATGGCGAGACCGATCCGCTCCCGACCGCCGGCCGCGTCATCCGCCGTGGCTCCTGCGGCGGGCGCCCGCGCCCCGTTGAAGAAGTCGACGATCCGCGAATACTTCGAATCCATCGTGATCGCCGTGATCCTGGCGTTTTTCGTCCGGACGTTCATCTTTCAAGCCTTCAAGATTCCCACCGGGTCGATGGAGAACAACCTCCTCATCGGCGATCACCTGCTCGTGAACAAGTTCCTCTTCGCCCCGGCCCCCTCGGCGATCGAGCGGGCGCTTCTTCCCATCGGAACGATTCGCCGCGGGGACATCCTGGTGTTCAAGTATCCGGAGGAGCCCGGCCGCGACTTCATCAAGCGGGTGATTGGACTGCCCGGAGAGACATTGGAGCTGCGCAACAAGAAGGTCTACGTCAACGGTCAGCCGCTCGACGAACCGTACGTGCATTTTCTGCAGCCTCCGCGGGGCGATTCGGGATTGCAGGAGGTGACGTCGCACGATGTCCGGGAGCGGTATGGGCCCGTGACCGTTCCGCCCGATCAGTACTTCGTCATGGGCGACAATCGCGACAACTCGCAAGACAGCCGGTATTGGGGCTTCCTGCCGCGCGGGTACGTCAAGGGCAAGGCGCTGGTGATCTACTGGTCCTACGAGGCCGACGAGCGGGAGGAGAGCGGCGAGGAGTCCGCAGCCTCGACCATCAGGCGGCTCGCATCAGTGTTCGCACATTTCTTCACGCGAACACGTTGGGACCGGATGTTCCATCAGATCCGGTGACCCCGAGACGCAGACCCGAGGAGCGCTTCGACCGCCTCCAGCGAAACCCCGTCGATTGCCACTTGCTTGCGGCGGCCGTGTCCGCCGGCCACCAGACGGACCGAGCGACGGGGCACGCCCAGACGATCCGCCAGGAGCGAGACCAGTGCGTCGTTGGCGGCACCGCCCACTGGCGGCGCAGTGAGGCGGACGCGAAGGGCCTCGGCAGAGGCGGTGATTTCGTTGCGGCTGGCCCGCGGAACCACCCGTACTGTGACCTGGATGCCGGTTGCGGTCCGTCTGAGCATCGAACTCAAGGGGTCGGCAGCCTCTCTCGTTCCCCGAAGATGGCTGTACCGACCCGAACCATGGTCGCGCCCTCTTCGATCGCCACCTCGAAATCGTGACTCATCCCCATTGAGAGCTCGGCCAGACGCGCCGGCGCGACGCCGGACTCCAGCAGACGTCGACGAAGGCGGGCGAGCGCAGCAAAAAATGGGCGCGAGGCTTCGGGGTCGTCGGCGGCCGGAGGCAGCAGCATCAATCCCTTGACGAGGGCTGCCCGGCATCTGTCGGCTGCCTCGAACAGGCCCGCCAGGCTCTCTTCGACGGCGCCGTGCTTGGTGGGCTCGCCCGCTAGGTCCACCTGGATCAGCACCTCGACGGTGCGGCCCGCGAGGCGCCCCCCCTCATCGATTCTTCCAAGCAGCGCGGCATCGTCCACGGAGTGGATCGCGTGAAAGTGTTGGGCAGCCTTTCTGGCCTTGTTCGACTGCAGGTGGCCCACGAGGTGCCAGCGAACCGGGAGGTCCCTCGTCTCCGCCATTTTCTCGAGCGCCTCCTGGACCTTGTTTTCGCCGATATCCAGCTGTCCGGCGGCTGCGAGCGCGCGGATGGCACTGGCTGGGAAAGTCTTTGAAACAGCGACCAGGGTGACGGAAGCCGGATCGCGCCCCGACCGTGCGGCGGCGCGTGCGATTCGGTCGCGCACGCCGCTCAGCCTGGCGTGGAGCTCGGCCGAATCGAACACTACTTCTTCAATTGCGCGACCAGGGACTTCGCTGTTGCCGCGTTGGGGCCGTCGGGCGCCAGTTTCAGGTACGTCTCGAACTCGGTTGCCGCTCCCGCGAGGTTGCCTTCGTTGACGAGCGCCATCCCGAGCTGGTAGTGCGCCTCGGCATGGCCCGGGTTCGCAGCAATCGCGCCCTCGAACGACTTCTTGGCCTCGGGGACCTTTCCGGAGTTCCAGAGGATGACGCCCTGGTTGTAGAGCGCATCGGCGCCGCCGCCGCCGGCCGCCGCGCCACCGGAGAACTGCGTCGCCTTCGCACTGGCCTCGGCCGCCAGGTCGAACTTCCGCTGCGCGTTGTATACGGTGGCCAGCCCGTTGTACGCCGTTCCGTCGTCCGCCTTGAGCTCGATCGCCTTCTTGTACGCGCCCTCGGCCTGGTCCCATTCTTTCTTCTGCGAGTAGCTGAAGCCGATGTTGTTGTAGCAGTCGTTGCACGTCGGGCTGGCTGCTGCCGCTTGATTGAACCGATCGATGGCCTCGTCGTGCTTGCCCGCCGAGCTGAGCGCCACGCCTTCGTCAAAGAGCTTTCGCAGTGCGGCGGCCTTCGCCTGCCCTTCCTTGGTCGCCGCGGCGCTCGCCACGCCGATGATTATCTCGACGTTGCCAGGGTTGTTGACGTTGATGGAGATGTCGCGCGGCGGGGAGGCCAGCTTGTCTTTTTCGGCGGTCAGCCTGTAGGTGCCTGAGGGCAGCCCGATCTGGATGAACTCTCCCCTCCGATTCGATTTCGTTTCGAACTTCCGGCCCGTGCCGGCCGTCATCTCGATGATGATTCTCGCGCCGTCAACCGGCTGCCCCTTGTCGTCCTTGACGACGCCTCTGATGTTTGACGTCGACTGGGCGGCCGAGGGAAGCGCTACGGCGAGCGCGGCGAGCACCGAAAGCACAGTCATGCAAGTCGGCCGGAGCATGCGGCGGACCATACAGTCCTCCTCGGATCTTGAGGTATGAGTTCCGAGTCCGTCAGTTGTCAGGAACTCACAACGGCGATATTCACCCGTATCTTACACGATCAGGAAACCTTCGATGTCGGCCAGGTTCTGCACCACAGCAGCGTCCGGCAGCGAGGAAAGAAAGCGTCGTCCGTAACGCTTCGTTCGGAGCCGCGGGTCCAGCACCGCGAGCACGCCGCGGTCCTGCCGGTGCCTGATCAGGCGTCCCAGACCCTGTTGGAGTGCCAGGATGGCCAGCGGCACCTGGTACTCATCAAACGGCTGGCGACCCGCTTCGCGCAGCGCGTCGATACGGGCGGCTGTTACCGGTTCGGCCGGCGAGGCAAACGGCAGCTTGTCCACGATCACGCAGCTCAGCGCTTCGCCAGCCACGTCCACCCCTTGCCAGAAGCTCGACGTCGCGAACAGCACACTTTGCGGGGTCGCCCGAAACCGCTCGAGGAGCAGGGATCGGGGTGCAGTGCCCTGGACCAGGATCGGGTAGTCGAGCGCCATCTCCACGGCGGGCAGGACCGCGCGCAGCGTGGCATAGCTGGTAAACAACACGAACGCCCTGCCGCGTGTTCGCGTCAGAATGGCGACGACCTCGCGCGCGGCGGCCATCGGAAATGCCGCGCTGCGCGGATCGGGCATGTGCGGTGGAAGATAGAGCACGGCTTGGCGGCGGAAGTCGAACTCCGACGGCAGCCGAATCTCGCTCGCCTCGCTGATGCCGAGACGGTCCCGGATGTAGCCAAAGCTGCCGTCAACCGACAGCGTGGCCGACGTGAGGATCGCAGCTCTCATCGGGCTCAGCAGCCGTTCCTTGACGAGGCCCGACACGTCGATGGGGCAGGCCCGGAGGAAGAGGCCTTTAGCCCGGAACTCGACGAAGTACACGTACAAGGGGTCGTCGGCGCGTGTCAGAAAGCGGAGGTCGTCCAGGATGTCGCGCGTGCGCCTGATGAGCGCGGCCGACTCGGGGAGCGACGCTGGATTCCCGCCATCGGCGGTGTTGCCACCGGTGATCTCCGACAGGGTCGATTCAAGAACAGCGAGCGCACCAGCCAGACGGCTGGCCGATTCGCCGACCGGTTCGAGCGACGCATCGGTGGCGCGCACTCGATCGTCCGTCCGAGCGTCCCGAGACTGGCGGTGAGCGGCGGCGAGCGCGCCAAAAAACGATCGCGCGCAGTCGCGGAGGCTGCCGACGGCTCTGACAAGTGCCTCTCCCGTCCGTGCGGAGTCGACGGCATCCGATCCAGCTAGGCCTTCGACGTCCTTCGCCAGGCCCTCGATGCGGTACGTGCTCACGGCCACACCGAAGTACTGCGTAACGACGTCCTCCAACTGGTGCGCTTCGTCGATCACGAGTTGGTGGCAAGCAGGAATGACCTCGCCGTACGCGTTCTGGCGCACGGCGGCGTCCGCACACAACAGATGGTGATTGACGATGACGATGTCCGACTCGGCTGCGCGCTGCCGCATCTGCGTGACAAAGCACGGGTCGTAGTACGGGCACTCGGTGCCCAGACAAGTGTCCGCCGTGGCGGCGACCTCGTTCCAGAAGGCGAGGTCTTCGGGAAGATCTTCGATCTCCGCTTTGTCGCCGGTAACGGTCTGCGCCGCCCATGCGCGAATGATTGGGAGAAACACGTCGTGGGCCATCTCTCCGCCTTGCTCGCTCACCCGCTCGAGTCGGTGCAGGCACAGGTAATTCCCACGCCCCTTCATGTAAGTGGCCTGGAACGCCACGTTCAGCGAGGCGCGCAGGGTGGGGATGTCCTTGAAGAAGATCTGTTCCTGCAGATTCTTGGTGCCAGTCGACACGAGCACGCGCTGGCCGCTCAGAACCGCGGGAACCAGATAGGCCAGCGTCTTGCCGGTCCCCGTTCCCGCCTCGGCGAGCAGGACGCCGCCCTGGTCGATCACTCGCGCCACCGCGGCGGCCATTGCAGCCTGGCCCGCTCGAGCCTCGAACCCCGGGAGTGTGCGCGCCAGCGCCCCCCCCGTCGCAAACGCGGCTGCCACCCGGTCCGCCAGCGGCCCCCGGGCGCCGGTCTGTGCGAGGGTGCCCGACGCCACGTCGGCGTCGTTCAGATGTGAAGCTCCGGGTACAGGGGGAACTTCCGGCACAGTGCCTCGACCTCTTCGCGCACCATCGCAAGCGCGGCGTCGTCGTCGGGCGACCTGAGGGTCCGGACGATCAGATCACCGACCAGGTCCATCTCGCGCTCCTTCAGGCCGCGGGAAGTCACTGCCGGCGTGCCGACGCGGATACCGCTGGCAATCATGGGTGGGTTCTGGTCGAAGGGGATGACGTTCTTGTTGACCGTGATGCCGGCTTTTCCGAGGGCAGCTTCAGCCGCCTTACCGGAAAGGCCCTTCGAGAACACGTCGACCAGCATCAGGTGATTGTCCGTACCGCCGCTGACGAGGCGGAACCCCTCGTCGCCGAGGACTTTCGCGAGCCGGGAGGCGTTGGCGACGATCTGACGCTGATACTCGGCGAATGCGGGCTCGGAGGCTTCCTTCAGGCACACGGCCTTGGCCGCGATGATGTGCATCAACGGACCGCCCTGCACGCCCGGAAACACGCTGCGGTCGAGGTCCTTCGCGTGGGCCTCGCGGCACAGGACCATTCCCCCACGGGGGCCCCGAAGCGTCTTATGCGTGGTCGTCGTGACAAAGTCGGAATGCGGCACCGGGCTCGGATGGATGCCTGCGGCCACCAGGCCCGCAATGTGCGCCATGTCGGTGAAGACGAGCGCGCCCGTCCGATCGGCTGCGGCAGCCACGCGGGCAAAGTCCAGAACGCGCGGGTACGCGCTGGCGCCCACGATGATCATCTTCGGCCGTCGCTCGTCGGCCAGCCGGTCGAGCTCGTCGTAATCGATGCGCTCATCGCTCCGGCGCACGCCGTACGGAACGATCGTGTAGAGCTGGCCCGAGAAATTGAGCGGATGACCATGCGTCAGGTGTCCGCCGTGCGCCAGGTTCATGCCCAGGACGACGTCCCCGGGCTTGAGCCGGCTCATGTAGACGGCCATGTTGGCCTGAGCGCCCGAGTGCGGCTGCACGTTGACGTGGTCGGCGCCGAAGAGCCGCCTGGCACGATCGATGGCCGCGCGCTCTACGACGTCCACGTACTCACACCCTCCGTAGTACCGCCGGCCCGGATAGCCTTCGGCGTACTTGTTCGTCAGAACCGACCCGGCCGCCTCGAGCACGGCTCGACTGACGAAATTCTCCGAAGCGATCAGCTCGAGGCCCTGGTTCTGCCGCCGGACTTCGTGACGAACCGCCGAGGCGACTTCGGGGTCGACGTCGGCAAGGGTCCGCCACATCGCGGCGCTCAACGTGTCTGTGGACATCTGCTACGCGTTCCGTTCTGCGGCGGCAATCTGGTCGAGCCGCCGCTTGTGTCGTCCCCCGAGAAACGGCGTCTTCAGCCAGATCTCGAGAATCTCGTCGGCCAGAGCCGGGGCCACGATCCGGCCACCGATCGACAGGACGTTGGCGTCGTTGTGCTCGCGCGACAGGCGCGCGGTGTACAGATCGTTGCACAGCGCGGCTCGAACGCCTGCAACCTTGTTGGCCGCGATCTGCTCGCCCTGCCCGCTGCCGCCCAGCACGATGCCGCGATCTGCCCGCCCGCCCGCCACGGCGCGCGCCACCGACACGCAGATGGGCGGGTAGTCGACCGGATCCTCGCTGCTGGTGCCGTGATCATCCACGGTGTGGCCGAGGCGCGTGAGTGTCTGCTTGAGATGTTCTTTCAGCAGAAAACCGGCGTGATCGGCACCAATCGCGATCCGCATGTGTGCGAATTGTACTATGTGTCCTGCGAGCACTCGATGATCCCGAGCGTCACGATCTCGCTCCACGGGGAGCAGCGGTGGCTGAACAGGCACCCCTGGATCTACAGGTCCGATGTCGTCGACGTGCGGGCCGAGGCAGGCGACATGGTGCTCGTTCGCGGGCCGACGGGCCGAGCGGTCGGTTACGCGCTGTACAGCGACCGATCCCAGATTGCCATCCGCATGCTGGCCGACGCGGCGGTCGACCCCGGAGAGCCGCTGATCCGCAGCCGGATCGAGGCGGCGATCCGGTTCCGCGAGTCGCTGGCCATCGATGCGTCGGCCTACCGACTGGTGCACGGCGAGGCAGACCTGCTGCCCTCGCTGATTGTCGACCAGTACGGCAACCACCTGGTCGTGCAGGCGCTGTCGCAGGGGATGGATCGCCTGCTGCCTCTTGTCGTCTCCGCGTTGCGCGATCGCCTCGCCCCCCGGGGCATCCTTGCGCGCCACGACTCGAGAGCGCGTCAGATCGAGGGGCTCGACCAGCGGGTCGAGGTGATTGAAGGCGAGGTGCCCGCCTCGGTTGTCGTAGACGAAGGTGGCGTCGAATACGACGTCGACCTTCGGCACGGACAGAAGACCGGCCTTTTTCTCGATCAGCGTGAGAACCGTGAGGCGGCCGAGGCTTACGCGCGCGGCAGGCTGCTGGACGCCTTCAGCTACCACGGCGGCTTCGCGCTGCGTCTGGCGAGGCGGTGTCGGGAGTCGATCGCGATCGACATCTCGGAGGATGCCGTCATGCGCCTCCGGGCGAATGCCGCCCGAAACGGCCTGAAGGTCGATGCCCGCGTGGGAAACGTGTTCGAAGAGCTGCGCAGTTTCGAGCGGTCGGGCGAGCGCTTCGACGCGATCGTGCTGGACCCGCCGGCCTTCGCGAAGACGAAGGCGGCGGTGCCGAAGGCGGCCACCGGCTACAAGGAGATCAACCTGCGAGCCCTCAAGATCCTCAACCCGGGAGGATTTCTCGTCAGCTGCAGTTGCTCGTACCACGTCGATGAAGCGACGTTTGCCGAGATCCTGCTTGCCGCGGCGCTCGACGCCCGGGTCCATGTGACTGTCGTCGAAAAGCGGATGCAGGCACGTGATCATCCCGTGCTGCTCGGTGTGCCTGAGACCTACTACCTCAAATGTCTCATCCTCCGGAAGCTCCCGTGAGGTAAGATTCTGAGAGCCGCCAGGGGTATCCCAGCAGGGATTGAGAACAGACCCTTGGAACCTGATCCGGTTGAAACCGGCGCAGGGAGTGCGGTGCCCCGCCTTCCTTCGTCCGGCCACGGCCGGCACCACCTGAGCGTAGCGGGACGGATCGGGCCCTCCCGGGAGCACTGAGATGGACTTCACTTCCGCCTATCCCAATTCGCGCAAGGTCTACATCGAGGGACCACAGAACGTCAGAGTGCCGATGCGCGAGATTGCCCTCTCGGCCGGCGAGCCTTCGCTCCGCGTGTACGACACCAGCGGGCCGCACGGTCACGACCTGAAAGGGGGGCTGCCGAAGCTGCGCGAGGACTGGGTGGCGCCGCGCCGCGCGGCCGCCCGTGCCGGCCATGGGGTCACACAGCTCCATTACGCGCGCCGGGGGGAGGTGACCCCCGAGATGGAGTTCATCGCCATTCGGGAAGGCTTGCCCGCGGAACTGGTGCGCGACGAGGTGGCTCGCGGCCGGGCAATCGTACCGGCCAACCTCAATCATCTCGAGCTCGAGCCGATGATCATCGGCCGCAACTTCCTGGTGAAGATCAATGCCAACATCGGCAACTCCGCGGTCTCCTCCTCCATCGCAGAGGAGGTCGAGAAGCTGCGATGGGCGACGCTGTGGGGTGCCGATACCGTGATGGATCTGTCGACGGGCAGGAATATTCACGAGACCCGGGAGTGGATCATCAGGAACTCCGCCGTGCCCATCGGCACGGTTCCCATCTATCAGGCGCTTGAGAAAGTCGGTGGCCGCCCCGAGGACCTCACGTGGGACATCTACCGCGAGACGCTCGTCGAGCAGTGCGAACAGGGGGTGGACTACTTTACGGTGCACGCCGGCGTCCTGCTGCGCTATATCCCGATGACCGCCCGGCGCGTTACGGGAATCGTCTCGCGTGGCGGGTCCATCATGGCGAAGTGGTGCCTTGCCCATCACAAGGAGAACTTCACCTATACGCACTTCCGCGAAATCTGCGAGATCATGCGCGCCTACGACGTCTCCTTCTCGCTCGGCGATGGCCTGCGCCCGGGCTCGATCGCCGATGCCAACGACGAGCCGCAGTTCGCCGAGCTGCAGACGCAGGGCGAGCTGACCAGGATCGCCTGGGAGTACGACGTGCAGGTGATGAACGAGGGCCCAGGCCACATTCCCATGCATCTCATCAGGGAGAACATGGAGAGGCAGCTCGAGTGGTGCGACGAGGCGCCGTTCTACACGCTCGGCCCGCTGACGACC
>CAZCEL010000117.1:0-11366 GCA_964497175.1 uncultured Bifidobacteriaceae bacterium | reverse complement strand
ATCTACACGCGTAAGATCGTCGGCAGCGTCAGATGTGTATAAGAGACAGCCCGGGGTTCTTCAGGATGTTCCGCACCCCGTATCCGAGGTCCTGACCGAAATCCGCGAGCCAGTGAATGGTGTCGGCGTCGCGCGCCTGATCGGAGGCCAGCGGTCGGTTGCCGAGCCGCAGCGCCGCAGCCCGTATCGCGTCGCGCCGCGGCATGCCCTCCATCACGTAGTCCTCTACGCGGCGATCGAAGTGGAAGCGCATCTCTTCGGCGAGGTCGGCGTCCGACCGCGACGTGAGAACAGTGTTTCGAAGGCGACGCAGCCACCCCATCGATCTACCCTCCGGTGAAACGAAGGAGTCTGCCGACCGCCTTCGTCAGCCCCGCCCATTTGCGTTCCTGTTCTCCCAGCTGCCCTTCTCCGCGGCGCGTCAGCCGATAGACGCGGGCCCGCCTGCCCTTGTCGGTGACTTCCCACCGGGCGGCAATCCATCCTGCCTGCTCCATGCGGTGCAGCGCCGGATAGAGCGAGCCTTCTTCGACGCGAAGAGCGTCGGTCGTCACCTGTTGAATCTGCGCCGCGATGCCGTACCCGTGCTGCGGACCGCGGCTGAGCGTCTTGAGCACGAGCAGGTCGAGCGTGCCCTGCAGGGCATCGGGCTTCCTGGTCCGCTTCATACCTAGAAATCTAGGTAACAGTACAACGTGGCTGGCGCCAGTTCAAGGGATGCCGCCAAAGAGCCAGGGACGCGTGATCCTCCTGTCAGGTTTCACCGCGAAGGTGCGTTCATGTAAGTAGCGCCCGAAGTCGGGGGTGGAGGTGCGGGTGGCGGAGAGGTGGGCGCTATTGCCCGCTGGCTCAGTCGTTGCGCGTGTCCATGTCGGCTAGAGACGTAGAGCGACTGCGGGTTCAATCCGCGCGGCGATCAACGCAGGCACGAGGCACGCGAGGCCGCTTATCGTCAGACTCGACGACACTGTCACGAGGACCACTCCTGTATCGAGGATCAGAACGGCTTCCGACAGCGACTGCCCAACGAGCGATCCGGCCATCCCCACGATCAGCCCGCCAAGCACCCCAAGGCTGGCCAGTGCCATTGCTTCCATGAAGAGCTGCACCGCGACATCGAACGGCGTGGCACCCACGGCCCGACGCAAGCCGATTTCCCCCCTTCGTTGGCGAACGGTCTGAATCATCAGCGCTGCGATCCCGACCGTTCCCAACACGACCAGGAGCCCGCTCGTGAGGGACACGACCCAGACGGCCGTGGCCGCCAGGGTCGACTGCTGCGCGGCGACCTCCGCCATGTCCCGCGCGATTACGTCGTCCACCTGGTCGCCGAACCCGCTCTGGCGAGCGCGAAGCACCTTGATGACTTCGCGCAGCGTGTTCGCCGTGTCAGCGTCGGCCGTGACCTGAAGGTACACGTAACTCAACCACCACCGGTTCGCGACCCGGTGACGGTAGGTCTCCAGCGGGATAAACGCCTGATGGTCCTCGTCCTCGCCCGCGAAGTTCACACCGAGTGGACGCACGACACCGACGACTTCGTACGGCTGCCCGCCGAGCCACACGACGGCACCCGGGCGGGCGCCGTCCGGATCCAGCTCTCGACTCGCGGCATCGCCCAGGACGATTACCCGCTGCCCCTCGTCCCCCTGCGCCAGAAAACGTCCCCGAGCGATCGTGAATCCGCGGACCGGCGCGTAATCCGCAACGGTTCCGAGGAGACGAATGCGAGAAGCGTTGTGCCCGAGCCGTAGCGTCGAGTTTCGAGCGATCACCGGAACGACCGCCTGCAGCGCGGGAATGGCGTCGCGAAGAGCAGCGGCGTCACTCGGCTCGAGTGAGATGAAGTGTTCGATCTGGCGTGATCGCCCGGGATAGGGTGGCACCGTATTGGGCGAGACAACGATCAGGCGACCGCCCACAGCGTCCAGCCGCTTCTGCATGTCGATCACCTGGGCATTGCCGATGGCACCGGCCACGATCACGCCTGCCGTTCCAAGGCTGCAGATTGTCAGCGTGAGGACCGACCGCCAGCGGTGCTGGTTGACGACCATCCAGGCAGCTCGGCCCGCGCCATCGATCACCCGTGCTGCGTCCATGACCGCTCATCGTCTCCCGATTCGACGCTACCGCACCCGCAATGCCGCGGCAGGATCGAGATTTGCCGCGGTACGTGCCGGTAATACGCCCGCCATGGCCGCCAGCGTCACGAGCAGCAGCGGACCGATCACGACGCTGGCACTGAAGCCCACTCCAAGCGTCTGCACACGCGCGAGCAGCCACGCGGCGGGCACACCGAGGGCAAGCCCGACGAGACCGCCCAGCAGACTCACTGCGATCCCTTCGATCGCCACCTGCCGGAGGATGTCGCCGGGCAGCGCACCCATCGCGCGGCGAATGCCGATCTCCCCCTGGCGCACCGTGATCCCCTGTTGCGTGACCACGCCAATCACGAGCGTCGCCAACAGCGCACCCACGGCTGACAACCCGAGCGACAGAAGAAAGACGCTCCGCGAAAGCCCCCGGGCTTCTTCCGCGATCGTGTCCGGCAGCCGCACGACGAAATCGTCGGGCGCGACGCCAGCGATGTGGTGCTGCTCGCGCAACACAGGGCGAATCTGCTGCTCGAGGCTCGCAAGGGTTTCCGGCGAGCTGTCTCCCGCCTGCACAACGATCTGATCGAGGTGCAGTCTCCTGTAGAGGCGGTTGTAGAACGTACTGATCGGGATCACAATCCGCGCGTCGCGATCTCCTTCAGCCGGACTCGCACCTTTCGGCACGAGCACGCCCTTCACGCGAAAGGGCACCTGGTTCACCAGAATCTCCGCGCCAATCGGATCACCTCCTGCGAACAGTTCCCGTGCAACCGTTTGACCGACGACCGAGACGCGCGCGCTGCTGGCCACGTCGGCCTCGCTCAAGAACTCGCCGCGTTCGGCCCCGAAGTCACGAATCCCCGCCCACGGCGGTCGCACGCCGAACACCCGATACACGCCGTTGCGGCTTCCGGCGCTCATCGGCACACCGTCCTGAATCCGCGTGCCTTCGACAGCCACAGCGTCGCGGAGGCGGCTTCGAAGGGCCGCCACATCCTCGTCGCTCAGCGTCCCGACCGGTCCGCTCTTGCCCGCGATGATCTGCGCACCTGGTCGAATGGAAATCACGTCGGTCCCGAAGCTGCGGGCCGCCGCTTGCGCGCGAGCCGTCAGGCCCGCGTCGACGATCAGCGTGGCCAGGGCCATCGCGGTGCTGATGGCAACGGGGAGCGCCAGGAGCGCCGTTCGCGTCGGCTGGGCTCTCACAACCTGCAGGGCCGCCCGGATGTTATGTGCGTGTCTCATGCAGGCACTCCGGGTCGATCGACGGCCGTATCCTGGACGATCTTGCCCGCCGCCATCTGTAGCTTCCGGCTCGCGCGGCCCGCGACCGCCGGATCGTGAGTCACCAGAATGATCGTCCGACCGCGGCGCGCCAACTCGGCAAACAGATTGAGGATGGTGTGGGCGGTCGCCTGGTCGAGATTGCCAGTCGGCTCGTCGGCCAGGAGCAGGTCGGCGCCGAGGACGAGCGCACGGGCGATCGCGACGCGTTGCTGCTGTCCGCCCGACAGTTCTGCGGGGTAGCGCTCTTCGGTTCCAGCCAACCCGACAGAATCGAGAAGATCGCTGACGTTCAGCGGCGCCGTCGCTGGACCATCGTGAGCGTACAAGCGCGGCAGCTCGACGTTGTCCTTGACGCTCAAGAAGGGCAGCAGATGAAAACTCTGAAATACAAAGCCGAGGCGCCGGTTCCGGAAGGCCGCCCGCCGAGTCTCCGGCCATGAAGCGACCTCTTCACCATTCAACCGACAGGATCCGCGGTCGGGCCGGTCCAGGCAGCCGAGCACGTTCAGCAAGGTTGATTTGCCGCAGCCCGACGGGCCGGACACGGCGACGAACTCACCAGCGCGCACGTGCAAGTCCACGCCGCACAAGGCCTGAACGGGTTGGCCCCGGCTGTCACGATAGGTCTTGTAGAGATCGTGCGCGTCAATCTGCATGGCCCGTCACGCCCCTTTTCATCGTTCCAGCATGACCTC
The DNA here is from genome assembly GCA_964497175.1 of uncultured Bifidobacteriaceae bacterium. GTDB lineage: Bacteria > Acidobacteriota > Vicinamibacteria > Vicinamibacterales > CAVVIG01 > CAZCEL01. The sequence goes on along the minus strand of CAZCEL010000117.1, from coordinate 7,288 downwards.
CGCACCCTCGGCGAGACCGCTGCGGATCTCGACTTGCCCCTCACTTCGCATTCCGATCTGAACAGACGTGTCGACCGCCCCCGTCGCCGTGACCTGCCAAACGTACCAACCGTCAGGCCTCGATCGAAGGGCGGCGGACGGTACCCACAACACCTGGTCGCTGCCGCCCGTCTGGATGAACGCCAGGGTGGTCATTTCCGCGCGCAACAGACCACGGTGGGCTTCGTGGACGTCCACCAGCGCCAGGTAGTACACGACGTTCTCTTGGAGAATTGGCTGGGGGAGCAGACGAACCACGTTGCCCATGAGGCGTTCGCCAGGGTGCGCTTCAGTCTGCAGCACCACCTCCTGGTCAGTTCGGACCTTTCCGAAGTCCGCCTCGTCGACATACAGCTGCACCTGCAGCTCGTTGGCCTTCAGAAGGGTCAAGACGGGCGAACTGGGTTGATTGCTCGTCAGCTCCCCGGGCCGCTGGTGGACCGCGAAGACGATTCCATCGAACGGCGTGCGCAGCGTGCTCCATTCGATTTGGACTTCTGTGTTGCGTATCGAGGCGTGTGCCTGACGCAGCTGGGCCTCCAGCGTGGCGATATCAGTCGAGAATCGCGTCTTTACCTGATTGAGGCCGGCTTCCGCGTTTGCCAGCCTGGCTCGTGCAACCTTTGCCTCGCTGGCCAACGCGTCGTATTCCTGTTCCGACAGCAACGACCTCGCTCGCAGGGCCGCTCCTCGCTCGAGATTGCTGACCGCCAAGTCGGCCTGCGAGGACGCCTGATCGCGCACAGTCTCGGCGAGGTGAATCTCCTGCGGCTCCAGCGTGCGGAGAGCCTCCAGCCGTTTCTGCACGACCGCTGCGTCCCCGCGCAACTGCTGAAGCGTCGCCGTGAGATCGGATGTGTCGAGTTCACCGAGCAGTGCACCAGCCTTGACCGCGTCACCCTCCACCACGCGCAGGGTTCGGATTCGGCGAGAGACGTCCTTGGGCATCGGGAAACCGACGCGCACCAACGCGTTCGGCGCCGGTTTGACAATCCCCCGGGCGCGAACCGTCTGCTCGATTCTGCCGCGTACGACTCTCGCTGTGACCGCCCCAGGCGCCGAGGCAATCGACGCACTGGAACCAGGCTGCCACCATCCTCGCGCAAACCAACCCAGGCTGGCTGTGCCAAGCACGAGCACCAGGGCCGCGCATGCGCGCACGAGTCTGTTCTTCACTTGCGGCAGAAAGGAGAAATGAGCCGATGGCTCTCCGTAGAACCGAATATAGCCGACGGCGGTGGACGCTTGCTGGTGTCGCTCTCGAAATTCACGTCCCACGCCTGTTCGGCAATCAACGTCCGGGACAACACCTCGCCCGTCCGGCGGGCGGGAACAGCACCGGCGTCTGCTGCCCGTTCTCTCGAATGGCCGTCAGCACGGACCAGCCATCGAACGCGGGCAGCATACGTCAAGGATGATCAGATCAAAGGCCGCGGTCTTGGATTCGTCTTCAACGACCAGAATCCGCATGATGGACACCGGGGCAACCTTTGCGGCCGGCCGGCACCGACATGGGGAAGCGCCCGGCGCGGGTGGATACTGCGATTGTCCCGATTTCCTCGGACCCTGACAAGTTGGAGCCTTACGCATGCGATAGCTCCAGGGAAGCCTCCCGCCATGAGGCCTCAGTGGACGCACCGATCGGGGTGTCGGCTCGCCGAACGCGGCCACGCTGATCGGTGAGTGGCGCAGGCGGCCGAAATCTTGCAGCGGACTGGCCTGTAATCTTCCCGTTCCATCGCGCACTCACTCCTCGGTGGCGGATCCCCGGGATGGTCCCGGCGTACATCGGCCTGGTTACGAGCACGGACTGGAGCACTGGTCGAGGGGCAGGAGATCGATTGTGAACGTTCACGCACACACGCAGCCATCATTACCGATCAGGGCGTTCGACGCAGTCCTTCGAGCCCTCAACGGCGTGCCATTGTCCGCGCTGCAGCTTCTGATGAGAGTGGGCGTCGGGTCGGTGTTCTTCAACGCGGGTCTCATCAAGTACCGGTCGTGGGAGGTGACCCTCCTGCTGTTTCGCGACGAGTACAGGGTGCCGCTGTTCGACCACGCGCTGATGGCGCGTATCGCCACGTTCAACGAGTTGGTGTTCTCGACGCTGCTCTTTCTGGGGCTGGCCACTCGACTCGCGACACTGCCGTTCCTGGGAATGATCGTGATCATTCAATCGTTCGTGTATCCGAACGCATGGATCGAGCACCTCGTCTGGGCGTCCATCCTGCTGTTCCTGCTCGCTCGAGGCGGCGGTGTGCTGGCCGTCGACCATCTGATCGCGCGGCGGTTCGGTCTGACCCATCGGTAATGTCCGGCACGACAGCCGCACTCACGCTGTATGCTCACCTTCCTGGCTCGCCGGCAGTCCGGGGCACGGTCTGGGGCGTAGCGCTCTGGCTCCTGGCGCAAACGGTCGTCATGCCGATGATGGGCGCTGGCCTGTTTAGCCGATGTTTAGCCGTGCGATGGGCGGCATGATGGCCGCGATGGGTTCCCTGATTGGCCACATCCTCTACGGAAGTCTGCTCGGGATCATCGCCACCGCTCCGGAGCCGCGGGTCGCGCACGCGTGATCGGCAACCATCGGCCCGCCTCTGGCTCGTCATCGCGAGCAACGGAATGCTCCGTGTGGCGGGTGGCGCGAGCAGCGTCCTGGTGGGCGTGTACATCGCGGACCTGGCGAATCGCGGACGAGACATCGGAGCTGGACTGGTGGGCACCCTCGCGGCGATTTCGTTTGGCGCCGAGCTGCTGGGCGCCGTGCCGCTGGGCATGCTGTCGGACGCAGTGTCGGCACGCGCGCTGATGACGAGTGGCGCACTGCTGGCCGCGCTCGCGACGCTGCTCTTCGGGATGACCCAAGACGTGAGCCTCTTCGTCGTGAGCCGCGCCCTCGAGGGACTCGCGGCGGCAGCCGGCGTGCCAGCGCTTCTGGCGTACCTGACGGACGCGACCGCCAACGACCATCGCCTCCGTGCCAGGTCGATGAGCTATTTCGAGCTCTCGTTGCTGGCAGGCCTGGCGCTCGGTGGGATCGTTGGAGGCCGTCTCTGGGCCGGGCTCCACACGGGCGCATTCACAGCGCTTGCCCTCATGTACGGAGTCGCCGCACTCCTGCTCCTAGTGGGTAGCGCCGGCAGTGTGGCGCATCGGGGGGCTGATGTCTGGCGGGGCCTGGGCCGCGCGCTCGCCACGCCCCAGTTGCGGCAATTAGCGCCAGTCTGGATCTGCATGAACGCGATCATCGGGCTCTGGCTGGGGCCCACGTTGTACTTCCTGCTGACGAATCGCTCGGGCGGCTCACAGATGCTATCCGGCCTCTTGGCGGACGATCCGTCCGAACTCGGCACGCTGCTCTTCGCTTACGCGTTGGTCTTCGGCACCGGAGTCCTCGTATGGAGCCGGGTCCTGCCTCGCATCGACTTGCGCCGCGCGCTTCGCGTGTCGCTGCTCGCGATGCTGGCCGTGTCGGTCGGCTTGCTGCTGCTCAACCATATGGGCCACCAACCCATTCAGCTTCGTTGGACCCTGACGGCCGTCATCGCGGCGCTGATCATGATCGAGAGTGGTTTCACGCCTGCGGCGCTGTCGCTGTTGGCCGGTGCGGTCGGTCCTGGAGTCGGGCGCGGCGCCGCGATGGGCATCTATTCGTTTCTTCTGAGCGTCGGCGCATTGATTGGCAGCGTTCTGGCCGGCGCAGCGGGACGGTGGCTCGCCATTGACGGGCTCATCTACGCGACACTTGGCTTGGCCCTCGTGGCGCTGATTCTGCTGCCGCGATTGGAATCGGTGCCACGTCTCGCGCCGGAGGCGCGCGCCTAGTGGCGCGAACTGACTACGACCTTGTGATCATCGGTGCCGGCGCGGCCGGCTTGATCGCCGCGAGGTTCGCCGCGCAGCTTGGCGCGCGCGTGTTGCTGGCCGAGCGCGATCGCATTGGTGGCGACTGCACGTGGACAGGCTGCGTGCCGAGCAAGTCCCTGATTCGAGTGGCGAAGGCGGCTCACGAGATCCGAACTGCGCAGCGCTTCGGTGTTGGCACCGCGTCGTGCACGGTCGACATGGCGGCGGTGCGTGATTACGTGCAGCGCAAGGTACAGGAGATCTACGAGCCGACCTCACCGGACGCTCTCGAGCGGGAAGGCATCGCCGTGGCTCTTGGGATCACGACCTTCGAGAGTCCCAGCGCCCTGCGAGTCGGAGAGCGAGTCTTCGTTGGGCGGCGCTACCTGGTGTGCACCGGCGCGACGCCCGTGATGCCGCCAATCGCGGGCCTGGATGAAACGCCGCACCGCACATACCACAACATCTTCGAGTTGTCGGCCCTGCCGGCATCTCTCATCGTCGTCGGAGGCGGTCCGCTTGGAATGGAGCTGGCCCAGGCGTTCCAGCGTCTGGGCAGCCAGGTCACGATTCTTGCGTCCCGGCTGCTCCCTCACGACGACCCTCAGGCGGGAGCTGTCCTGCAACGCGTCTTCGAACGCGAGGGCGTGCGCTGGCTTCGTGGTCGAGCGATTGCGGCCAGGCAGGAGCCCCACGGAATCGTCGTGACGTCGGATCCTGGAGGTGACGCCCACGCAGAGACGATCCTGGTGGCGGCTGGACGTCGGCCGAACGTAGTGGGTCTTGGGCTCGATCGTGCCGGCGTCACCCACTCTGCACGAGGCATCCCTGTTGACGACCGATTGCGAACGAACGTGCCGCACATCTACGCGGCGGGAGACGTCCTGGGTGGCGAGCAGTTCTCACATGTGGCCGGGTGGCAGGCGTTCGAGGCGACTCGGAACGCGTTACTACCGGGGAACTCCTCCGGCCGCGTGAACCCGATGGCCTGGGTGACGTTCACGGACCCGGAAGTCGCGCAAGTCGGGCTCAGCGAGAAGGCCGCGCGGGAGCAACTCGGCGAGACGATGTCGGTCACGACGTGGGACATCGCTCGGGTCGATCGCGCCAAGTGTGATGACGACGAGGACGGGTTCATCAAGCTCGTATCGAATCGACGAGGCGTGTTGATCGGCGCGACGATCGTGGCGAGCCGCGCCGGGGAAATGAGCGGCGAGCTGAGCCTGGCGATCGCCAAGGGCCTTCGGGTTGGCGATGTGGCGACTGCGGTGCACGCCTATCCGACGTACGCGACCGCACTCCAGCAAATGACCAGCCAGGTGGCGACGGCGCGATGGACGTCGAGCGCGGCCGGCCGCCTTGTGGCCCGACTTATGGGATTTCCACGGCGTTCCTGACTCCGCGAAACCGGACTTCACATGCAAAAGACTGACGCCAACTACGTGTTCTATGAGCTGACGCGGAGTATTTGCCCGGAGTGCCGTCGGGTCATCGACGGGCAAGTGATCCTGCGCGACAACAAGGTCTACATGCGGAAGCGATGCCCGGCATGCGGCCCGTTCGAGGCCCTCGTCTATGGGGACGCCGAGGCGTACGTCGCCAACGGCAAGTACAACAAGCCTGGCACCATTCCACTGGGGCTCGGCGCGCAGGTCGAACATGGCTGCCCGCACGACTGCGGCTTGTGCCCCGACCACCAACAGCATACGTGCCTCGGCATCATCGAGGTCAACAGCGTGTGCAACATGGACTGTCCGCTGTGTTTTTCGACAGCCGGCCCCGGCTTCAGCCTGACGCTCGAGGAAGTCGAAGCCATGCTCGACGACTTCGTGCGGACGGAGGGGGTACCCGAGGTCGTGCAGTTCTCGGGCGGCGAGCCGACCATTCACCCGCAGATCATCGATTTCGTAAAGGCCGCCAAGGCGCGCGGCATTCGCTTCGTGATGATCAACACCAACGGTAAGCGGATTGCGCGCGACGACACGTTCGTCGAGCAGCTGGCTGAGGTCAAGCCGGCGTTCTACTTCCAATTCGACGGATTCGAGCGCCGCACGTCCCTCACGCTGCGCGGCGAGGCCGACATCGTCGAGCAGCGCGTTCGGGCTCTGGACCGCCTGGCCGTGGCAGGGCTGCGCGTGACGCTGGTGCCTGCGATCGAACGCGGCGTCAACGAACACGAGCTCGGCCGGATCGTCGACTTCGCGATCTCGCATCCAGCCGTTCGAGGGATCAACTTCCAGCCGGCGTTCCACGCGGGCCGCCATCCCGGTCACGACCCGATGCAGCGGGTAACGATCCCGGACATCCTCCGACTGATCGAAGAACAGACCACCGGGAGGTTCGTGGTGAGCGACTTCATACCCGTTCCGTGCTGTTTCCCGACGTGCAACGCCGTGACATATGCGTTCGTGGACGGCGACAAGGTGACGCCCCTCCCTCGCATCGTCAACGTCTACGAATACCTCGACTACATCACCAACCGCGTCGTGCCGGACTTCAGCCTCGAGATTCGAGGCGCGCTCGAGGGGCTGTGGTCGTCTTCGTCGGTCGCGGGCTCGCAGAAGACGCTCGACGAGCTGTCACTGTCCTGCCAGGCGTGTGGGCTTCCGGACGCGTTGACCGTCGGCGACGTCGCCGATCACATGCTGATGATCATGGCGCAGGACTTCATGGACCCGTGGACCTTCAACCAGAAGAACCTGATGAAGTGTTGCAAGGAGTTTCTGTTGCCCGGAGGCAAGCAGATTCCGTTCTGCGCGTACAACACGATCGGCTATCGAGAGCAGGCGCGCGCGCAGCTCGAGGCGATGGAGCCGGAGCGCCGGCGTGCTCGGGCGGAAGGGCGGCCCTTTGAGCCCAGGCCGGTCGCTTTCTCGTTCGCGGAGGCGAAGGAGTGAGCGGCGAGGCGCGAGGCGGAGAGGCAACGGGACCTCCCGATGCCGTCGAGCTCAAGCAATGTTGCGCGCGGCTCTACGAGAGCGAGATTGTGAGACGTCTGCTTGGCGAGTCGTTTCACCCCGGTGGCACGGCGCTGACCGAACGTCTTGGTGTGATGCTTGGATTGTCGTCAGGCAGCCTGGTTCTCGACGCCGCCTCTGGGAACGGAACCAGCGCAGTGTTCCTGGCCCAGCGGTTCGGGTGCAGAGTCGTCGGCGTAGACCTGGGCGCCGAGAACGTGGCGCGGGCAACGGCGGAAGCCGTCCGTCTTGAACTCGCAGACCGACTGCGTTTCGAAGTCGGAGACGCAGAGCAACTGCCGTTGAACGAATCGGCGGTGGACGCGGTCATCTGCGAGTGCGCATTCTGCACATTTCCAGACAAGCCACGGGCCGCCAGGGAGTTCGCGCGGGTGCTGAAGCCCGGCGGGCGCATCGGTCTGAGTGACATCACACGCGCACCGGGA
>CAZCEL010000116.1:0-11505 GCA_964497175.1 uncultured Bifidobacteriaceae bacterium | reverse complement strand
GCACAACGCCTCGGGTCCGACGCGCCGCGTCACCACGAACGAGCGGCCGTGCGCGTGATCGCGCCACTCGCCGCAGAGTACGTCCTCGATCGGCGCGGCATGTGCTGAGGCCGGCATCCCCTTGTTGGACCCGGGAGATCCGAACGGATTCTCGGCCGACTTCGCCGCCGGCGCCCTGAGAATGCCCCGAAGCCGATCGCGAAGGGCCGATGGATCCATCCTCTACGCCGCCTCGCCTCCTGTCAGCAGCCCGAGAATGCGCAGAGCGGCGACCTTGGCCAGCGGGCCGGTATCGCCGACCGGACCGACGCACCCCGGGCATCCGCGTTCGCAGTCGCATCCTGCGATGAGGCGGTAGGTAGCGAGTACCAGCTCGTCGTGCAGGCGATAGAGCGGCTCGCTGAACCCGACGCCGCCCGGATAGTTGTCGTAGATGAAGATCCTCTGGCCCTCCCCGGTGCGGGCCGGCGCCAGGACCGCGCCCGGATCGGCTGACGGATCGATCTGCTCGCCCGTGTCGACCGAGATCCCGATGTCATAGCCGTCGCACATCAGCAGGAGCTGGGCCACCTGGTGCATGGCAAACGAGAGGGCCATGACACCGTCGCGGCGATCGTCGGCCGCATAGGGAAGCAGGGCCATGACCGCCGGCGGAATCGTCAGCCAGTATGCGGTCGTGTGCATCTGCTGCTCGGGGAGGTCCAGGTCCCCTGAACCGACATTCTCGTTCGTGTAGAACTTGATCTTCTTGAATCCCACCACGCGCGACACGACGTGGACTTCTCCGTGCGAGCGCGTGTCGAGGACCGCGTGACGTACGGCCGCCAGGACCGATTCGGGCGCCTCGCCTCCAGCCACGCCTGTAGACACTCGGGTCCCGTCAGATGCCGGCGATCGGTCACCTGCCGCGAAGCAGTCCAGAATCGAGACGCGCGTGTGCGCGATTGCATGGGTGTAGTAGTCGCAGTCGATCTCGCGCACGAACGCCTTTCGACCATCGAAATCCAGCCGATCGACCTGGAACGGCTTGCCTTCGACAATGTAGATGGCCTTGGGGTGCAGCGTCGACGGCCCGCTGGTGAAGTCGGTCTCGCCGATCACTCTCGGCTCGCCGGTCGTGTCCACGATCACGAAGTTGTCCGAGGACACCGAGCGGAGGCTCACGGCGTCCGCGGGATACGACTCGCTCGTCCACGCCCAGCGGCCCGTCTCGGTCGGCGCCTCGTCGCTGGCCGCGATACGGTGGACCAGTCCCTGCTCGGCCAGCGCCTCGAGCACCTCGATGAGATCGTGGCGCCCGAACTGTTCCCGGTCCGCGAAGGGCAGCTCGAAGGCCGCGCACTTGACGTGATCGACCAGCACGTGCAGGTTGTCCGGATCGATGAGCGCACGCTCGGGCGATCGATCGAAGAAGTACGGTGGGTTGCGCACGATGAACTGATCGAGCGGGGCGCTGCTGGCCACCATCACGGCCGCCGAGGGGCTCGCGCGGCGGCCGGCACGTCCGGCCCGCTGCCATGTGGCCGCAATCGTGCCTGGATAGCCCGCCATGACGGACACGTCGAGGGCGCCGATGTCGATGCCCAGCTCGAGCGCGTTGGTCGACACCACGGCTCGCACGGCGCCGTCTCGCAGTCCCTTCTCGATCTCTCGTCGCCGCAGCGGCAGGTAACCGCCGCGATAGCCGCGGATCCGATCCGGATAGCCCGGCCCCTCCTCGAAATCGTCCTTGAGATAGGTCGTCAGGATCTCGGTCGCCAGCCGGCTCTGCGCGAACACGATAGCCTGCAGGTTGCGGCTCAGGAATTCCGCGGCGATTCGCCGCGTTTCCATCAGGTACGATCGGCGAATACCGAGCTGGCGATTGACCACTGGCGGGTTGACGAAGACGAAGTATTTCTCGCCGGAAGGTGCCCCGCTCCTGTCCACGACTTCGAACGGCTGCTCCGCCAGGCGTTCGGCCAACTCCTTCGGATTCGCGATCGTGGCCGACGAGCAGAGGAACACGGGACTCGAGCCGTAGTGGCGACAGATTCGACGCAGTCGGCGCAGGACGTTGCACAGATGGCTGCCGAAGACACCGCGGTAGGCGTGCAGCTCGTCGATCACCACGTAGCGAAGGTTTTCGAAGAGCTTCGCCCAGCGGGGATGGTGCGGCAGGATCCCCGAGTGCACCATGTCAGGGTTGCTCAACACGAGCTGGGCGCGCGCACGAATCCCGCGCCGTGCATCCTGCGGCGTATCGCCGTCGTAGGTGAACACACCGATCCCGCCGCCCGCAACCTCCCCCAGCGACTCGCACAGCGACTGCAGCTCCGCGAGCTGGTCCTGAGCCAGCGCCTTCGTGGGAAAGAGGTAGAGCGCCCGGCTTGAGGAGTCCCGAAGCACTGCATCGAGGATCGGCGCGTTGTAGCAAAGCGTCTTGCCTGACGCGGTCGGAGTGATCGTGACGACATGCCGCCCGCGCAGCGCGTGGCCGATGGCCTGCGCCTGGTGCGTATAGAGCCGTGAGATCCCTCGGGCCTTCAGCGCCTGGACGAGGCGCGGCTCGAGCGTGTCGGGAAAAGGCGTGTAGTCACCGGGACGGGCCGGGAGCCTTCGTACGGCTGTCACGTGAAGGTCCGGTGTGTCCGGTCGAACAGCGTGATCGGACGCCTCGTCGGCTGTGACGTGCGTCCCAACTAGTCGGTCAAGCGCTTCCCGAAGACCCTGGTGAGCGCCGGAAGGGCCTGCCAGGCCGACGTTTACCGTCGCTTGAATCTCCCGCATCGGTCCGGGATGGTACCAGTCTGGCCATTGGCGATCAAGAGGCGAAACGCGCTGGGACCCAGGCGGCTGACCCGGCGGGTTGGCCAGTACGGTTGGCTCAAGTGGCGTCACCAGCCGAGACGACACCAGCAAAGAAAGGTCTCCCGCGGCGTCGGAGTCGCACGCGTGGAGTGCAGGCTCGGCGATGCTGCATGCACGGCACGCTGCTCCAAGACGTGCGGCTCGTCTCGGCGACCGGATCACGATCTCGGTCATCGTGACGGACCGATCACCGCGAACGCTTCGACCGATGCCGAGTCGCCGTCGATGAAACGCTCACATCGGCACGGGCTGCAGATCGATTTTTGCTTTACGCGTCAGGACACCACTGTTACTCTGTGGCGGAGTGGTCGATATCGAGCCAGAGGAGGTCAGCAGATGGATGTAAGCGAGCCGCGAGTGCGGCGCCGAGGTTTCTTCCTCCATTCGGACCCGGGAGAGTCCGACACTGGCGAGCACGAGAACCCCGAAGGCTTTGGGGTTCGCTTCCCGGTGACCCGCCACACCGTTCCACGTCAGGTCGCCAGCGTGGCCGCCTCCGGTGGCCGATCCCCAAGGCCGTTCACACTCGACCAAGCGCGCCCGCCGATCAGATCAGGGAGCGTGACTGGCAGCCGTCAACGGGCACACTTGCCCCGCTGATCCAGCTCGCGCAGGGCGACACGAGGAACGCGACGACCGCCCCGACTTCATCGGGGCGGCCGAACCGCCCGAACGGCAGCTCGCGCTTGACGAACTCTGCGATTCCGCCCGGATCCTCCAGCTGACGCCGGTGCCAGGAACCGCCTGGAAACAGAATCGAGCCGGGCGCCACGCTGTTGACGCGGATGTTGTCGGCCGCGAGCTGTTGCGCGAGAGACTTGGCCAGGCTGATTTCCGCCGCCTTGACGGCGTTGTACGTCATCCGGCCTCCGCTTTCGCGACCGTAGATCGACGCAATCATGACAATGGCGCCGCCGCCCCGCCGGCGCATGTGCGGCACGACCAGGCGCGACGCCCTGATCGCCGGAAACAGTGTCTGGTCCAGGGCCTCCTGCCATTGCTCGTCCGATGTATCGACGAGCCCCGATCCCCTCGCGAGGCCGACGTTGTTGACGAGAATATCGACGCCCCCGTAGGTCTCGACGGTACGGTCGACGACGAGGGCCACGCCCTCGGGGGTCGACACGTCCGCTTCGACGGCGAGCACCCGCGTCGCGTCGCAGGCGGCCGCCCGCAGGTCGTCGACAGAGGTCGCCAATCTCGTCTGGTTGCGCGCGCAGATCGTGACCCGGCAGCCCTCGGCGACGAGGGCCCGAGCGCTTGCGAATCCCAAGCCGCGACTCGAGCCGGTCACGATTGCGATCCTGCCGGAAAGCTGGAGATCCATGGAGGCGAGCCGGCCTCGGTACTCTATCGTCCACCGCGGCCGGTCAGGTCGTTCAGGGACCAGTCAAACGGCAGGTACTCGATCTTGAACTGGTTCTGCTTCAGGAACTCCCGCTCCGCGGCCAGCAGCCTCGGATCGACAAACGCCAGTACGGCGCGTTCGATGGGGCTTCGGCTGTCGAACAGCTGACTTGCTCCGCCCGCGTAGGCTTCGATGAACTCGTTGCGCCTCCACGAGAATATCGAACTGATGCGCATGCTGACTTCGGATCGGTCGAGCTGGATGCACTGAGACCGGCTGAGACATTCGCTGGCAACCTCGGCGAGCTGGCGGTCGAGGTTGGCCGCCGTATACGCCTCGCTGCGCAGCCGGCCGCCGCCGAGGGCGCCGCGTCCCAGCGCCAGAAACACTCGCGGATCACGGAAGGCCGCGAGCACGACCTGCTCGATCTCGTCCAGCGTGAGCGATCGGCCCGCGACCCGGTGCCGGGTGCGTTCGAACGCGCCCGGAATCTGTCGGATGCTGCGGGCGGGATACGCATGCGCGCGACCCGGGATCGGATAGTGGTCGGCAACCGTGCGAAGCACGATCGCGTTGTACGCATTGATCCAGAAGGCTACCTGCGCATTGCGCTCGAGCGACTCGACCGGCTCATCGGCCAGAGCGGCGACGTACCGGTCAAGCCCGCCTCGTTCGGCCTTCAGGGCGCGGTAGTAGACCAGACCGTCGCGAACATTGAGATCCAGGAGCTGGTCGAAGACGGCCCTGCGGCTGGCTTCCGGGCCTGGCTGCTGGGCTCGGGCGGCGCCGGCAGGAGCCAACGCGGCCAGCAGCGCCAGCGTGAGTCCGTTCAGGATGCGGCAGAAGCCTGGCGTGCGAGACGACTGAGACTGATTCGTCCGCGACCCCATGCGGGCGGTGTGCAGGCGCATCGGTCAGAAATTCCTGGAGAGAAACGCTCCGACCGCCCGGTTGAACGCGTCGGGCTGCTCCAGATTGGCCAGATGCCCGGCCTCGGGCACGAGAGACAGCGTCGAACCGTCGATCGCCTCATGAAGGCCCTGGCTGAGCGCGGGCGGTGTTAGCGTATCTTCCTCACCGGCGATGACGAGCGTCGGGCGGTGAATCGAGGACAGGAGCGGCGTCGAGTCCGGGCGCCGCATGATGGCACCGAGCGCCCCCGCAATCGCCGTGGAGGAGTTCGACACGATCATCGACCGGACGGCCTCCTCGATCGCCGGCTTGGTCCGACGGGTCGTGTCTCCCAGCAGCCGCGGCATCATCTCGGCGGCAATCGCGCTCGGTCCCTCGCTGACAGCGAGCTCCATCATCCGCAGGCGCGCAGCCGCGCCCTCCGGCGTGTCGGCTTCGGCTCGTGTGTCGGCCAGGATCAGCCCGCCGAAGTACCGATGGGCGAGCCGGTACATCGCAAACGCCACGTACCCTCCCATCGACAGCCCCCCCACCACGGCCTCCTCGATCCCGAGCGCATCGAGGAGGTCGATGATGTCGGCGGCGAAATCGTCCATCGACGAAACCGGCGGATCCGCGGTCCCGCCATCGAACCCTCGGAGCGTGGGCACGACAACGCGCCAGCCCAGCCCGCTCAGCGACAGTTGCGGCTCCCACATCGCGGCGGTCAGGGGAAAACCGTGAATCAGGACAAGCGTGCCAATCTCTCGCGGCGTGCCGGGAGCGACGTCCAGGTAGCGCAGTCGTCCGATGGCCGGCATCCCGCCTATTGTTGATCATCCGGGTCCGCGCGCACTTCCGCCGGACGAGATCCCTGGAGAGGCGGTTCTCCGCGCATCCCAGCGCGTTGGGGGACGAGCGGGGAAGTCAGGCGCAGCCGCTGGTGTTCCCGCAGTTGACGCACTTGTAACACGCGCCGCTGCGGATCATGATGGCGCCGCAGGTGGAGCACGGCGGTGCGTCCTCCTGGTTCTGAATCGTCGAGAACGGAGCCACGCCTGAGAGCGGCTGCGGCTGGGTTGGCGATGTCGCTGTGGCCGCCAACTGACCGCGCCCGTTGGCGTCGTCGAGATCCCGTCCGTTGACGCCGGCGTGGAACTGGGCCTCTTGGGACAGGAACTTCGTCGCCAGCCACCGGAAGATGTAGTCGACGATCGACTTCGCGAATCGGATCTCCGGATTGCGCGTCATCCCGGACGGCTCGAACCGCACGTGGCTGAACTTGTCGACCAGCGCCTGGAGCGGCACGCCGTACTGCAGCGCATAAGAGATGGCCTGCGCGAACGCGTCGGCAAACCCGGAGATCGTGGACCCTTCCTTGGCCATCACCAGGAAGATCTCACCCGGCTGGCCGTCCTCGAACAGCCCGACGGTGATGTAGCCCTCGTGCCCCTGGATGTCGAACTTGTGCGTGATCGCGTGGCGCTCGTCGGGAAGCTTGCGACGGACCGGACTGGGAGGAGGCGCGGTCGCCCTCGGTGTCGCGCCGGCGCCCTCCTTGTCCTTCGACGTGTTGAGGGGCTGCGTGCGCTTGCTGCCGTCGCGATAGATGGAGATCGCCTTGGCGCCCAGCTTCCATGACTGGATGTACGCCTGCATGATCTCGTCGATGCTCGCCTCCTTCGGCACGTTGACGGTCTTGCTGATGGCGCCGGAGATGAACGGCTGGGTCGCGCCCATCATCTTGATGTGACCCATGTAGTGGATGGACCGTTGGCCCTTGGCGGCCTTGAACGCGCAGTCGAACACCGGCAGGTGCGCGTCCCTCAGACCCGGGGCGCCCTCGATCGTCTCGTGTCGATCGATGTACTCGACGATGGCGTCGATCTGGCCCTGCGTGTAGCCCAGCCGCCCGAGCGCCATCGGCACGGTCTGGTTCACGATCTTCATCAGGCCGCCGCCGACCAGCTTCTTGTACTTGACCAGCGCGATGTCCGGCTCGACGCCCGTCGTGTCGCAATCCATCATGAAGCCGATGGTTCCGGTCGGCGCGAGCACCGTCGCCTGCGCGTTCCTGTACCCGAACTGTTCGCCGATCTCGACGGCCTCGTCCCACGCGCCCCTGGCCGCGGCGTAGAGCTCGGCGGGCACGTTACGGGGGCTGACGTCGCGCAGCGCGTCGCGATGCTTCCGCACCACGCGAAGGAACGGCTCTCGATTCTTTTCGTAGCCCGAGAACGCACCACCGTGGTCGCGCGCAATCCGCGCCGACTGCGCATATGCCTCGCCCGTCATGAGCGCGGTGAGCGAGGCAGCGTAATCGCGACCGGCGTCACTGTCGTACGGGAGCCCCCGCGCCATCAGCAGCGCGCCGAGATTGGCGTACCCCAGGCCCAGGGGCCTGTACGCGTGGCTGTTCTTCTCAATCGCCGGCGTCGGGTAGCTCGCGTTGTCGACGAGGATCTCCTGTGCCGTGATCAACGTACGAATCGCGGCCTTGTACGCCGCGACGTCCAACTCGCCGTCTTCGCGCACGAACTTCATCACGTTGATCGAGGCCAGGTTGCAGGCTGAATCGTTGAGGAACATGTACTCCGAGCAGGGATTGCTCGCGTAGATGCGGTCGGTTTCCGGACACGTGTGCCATTCGTTGATGGTCGTGTCGAACTGCATGCCCGGGTCGCCGCAGACATGCGTGCCTTCGGCGATGAGCCGCATGAGGTCGCGCGCCCTGTAGGTGTCCATCACCTCGCCGGTTCGGACCGCGTGCGTCTCCCACACGCCGTCGTCGAGCACGGCCCGCATGAAATCGTCGGTGACCCGAACGCTGTTGTTCGAGTTCTGAAAGAACACCGAGGCGTACGCCGGGCCCGTGAACGATCCATCGTAGCCGGCATCGATGAGAGCCCAGGCCTTCTTCTCCTCCTCGACCTTGCAGTTGATGAATTCGACGATGTCGGGATGGTCGGCGTCGAGAATGACCATCTTCGCGGCCCGGCGTGTCTTGCCGCCCGACTTGATCACGCCGGCAAAGGCATCGTAGCCCTTCATGAACGAGACCGGACCTGACGCCGTGCCGCCGCCGGCGAGCAGCTCCTTCGACGATCGGATGGGCGACAGGTTCGTGCCGGTGCCCGAGCCGAACTTGAACAGCATGCCCTCGGTCCGCGCGAGCGTCAGGATCGAATCCATCGTGTCCTGGACCGAGTTGATGAAGCAGGCCGAGCACTGCGGGGCCTCCTCGAACCCGCAGTTGAACCACACGGGGCTGTTGAACGCCGCCTTCTGGAAGAGCAGAAGGTGCGTCAGGTCGTCGGTGAAGGCCTGCAGATCCTCGGGCGCGGCAAAGTAGCGATCCGTGCGCGCCCAACCTGCAATCGTGTCGACCACGCGGCCGATCAGCTGCCTGACGCTGTGCTCGCGCCCGGGCGTGCCGATCTGGCCGCGGAAATACTTCGAGACCACGATGTTGGTCGCCTGCTGCGACCAGAATCCGGGTATCTCGACGCCACGCTGCTCGAACACGACGTCGCCGCGCTCGTTGCCGATCACCGCATCGCGACGCTCCCACTCGATGTCGTCGAACGGGTCGTGGCCCTCTTGTGTGAAGAAGCGCGCGAAGGTCAGGCCCGGCGCGAACTCCACTTTCTTCGAACGTCCCTCGACACCCTCGGTGCGAGGTTGGGGACGAGCCGCATCGGTGCCGGCGAAGCCCGTCCCGCCTTCGCCGCTCGGCTCCACTGCCTGCTGGCCAACACCGGAGGCCTGGTAGGCTGCGCGTTCCTTCATGTCCCCTCCACCGATCGAAAGCCGCCTCGCCGCCCCAGGAAGCGACCCGCCTCTGCGCCTGAGCCCGCCGGCCCACCCGCTGGCCCGGCCGACATCCGGCTCCTGCTACTGACTGGAAAGCCGAGCATGCTGAACGGCTCCGTGTTGTGCGAGACCTGGGAGTGCCCCGCGCGTCTCAACGCGTCGACGTTCGAGGCCGATCAATATGCGCCGCCTGCGTGGCTTTGTCAAGGCGGTCACACCACATATTGTGCGTCGCTTTTAGGGCACTCGCAAGATATTGACGAATACGGCGGCAATCCTGCAGCGGCTCAGCCGGATGGACGGGTCGCAAAAAATCCTTGAGCGGCGTCAGCGGTTGGACAGCTGTGCGGCGAGCGTGGCCGCCTTGTCGGCGAGGTTGTCAGCAAACACCAGGTTCTTCACTCGTAACGCGTCCTCCGCCTGGCTCATGAAGCGCCTCGCGGTGTCGTACTGGGCGCGCGCATCCGGGTTGAGGGCCCGGTAGTTGATTCGCTTCAGACCGTCGGCCGCGCGGGCCAGCAGGACGCGCACGTTGCGTTCGACCTCGGCCTCCTGCTGAGCCCGCGTGGTCTGCAGCGTGGGTGGAGGGGAGGATCGCGCGGACTCCTCGGCGGATTTCGGAGGCACGTCGGCAATCGGCTCGGGCTTCGCCAGCTCGCCCGATCGGGCGGTGTCCGATCGCTCGGGTTCCGAGCGGGACGTTTCCACCAGATTGTTCCGCGCGGGTTCGGGAGGAAGTCCGATCGGCGGAGGAGGCTCCGGCACAGCCAGTTCGACGCTGCGAGGGGGTGGCGGCGGCATGTCGAGCGGGGGCGGCTCGGGAATGGTCTTCGCCTGTGCATGCGAGCAGGCTGAGCCTGCTGCGGCGCACAAACAGACGAGCAGCGCCGTTCTTACGCACGCGTGGCGACAAAAAGCCGCGCCGGGTCCGCTGACCATGTTCGAAACGCTCCGTCAGGCCTGCGGCAGCAGCACCCTGAAGACCGTACCCTTCCCTGGCGTCGACTGTACCTCAATCTCCCCGTCGTGCATCTGAATTGTGCGGTACACCATCGACAGGCCGATTCCACTGCCGCCCGGCCTGGTCGTGTAATAGAGCTCGAAGATCCGCTGGAGATGCTGTGGGGCAATCCCCACGCCCGTGTCGCTGACGATGACCGCTACGCGCCGGTGCCGGACCGCTTCTGCCCTGATCCCGAGCGTGCCACCGCCGGGCATCGCCTGACAGGCGTTGAGCGCAAGGTTCAGGAACGCCTGCCGCAGCATCGCCGCGTCGCCATTCACGTCAGGCGCCCCGTCGCAGTCCACCAGGACGTGCACCCCCGCGCGGTCGGCTTCGGGCCGGACGATGGGAACGACTTCGGCCAGCAGCGCCGAGAGCTTCAGTGGCTGCAGCTTCAGATCTTCGGGACGTGTGAATCTCAGGAACCCCTGGACGACCTCGTCCAGCCGTCGGATTTCTCCCGCGATGACGTCGACGTAAGCGATGGCCTGGTCGGACCCGACTGGAGGAGCGGCCGTGGCGGCGGCCACCCCGCCTCCGGCCGACGCCCGTGCGACAGCGGACGGTCGCGGGGCGAATTGC
Organism: uncultured Bifidobacteriaceae bacterium; assembly: GCA_964497175.1. GTDB lineage: Bacteria > Acidobacteriota > Vicinamibacteria > Vicinamibacterales > CAVVIG01 > CAZCEL01. Next base: position 1,018 of record CAZCEL010000116.1, on the reverse strand, counting down.
TGACGCAGGAGCTCGAGGTGAATCATCATCGCGTTGAGCGGGTTCTTCACCTCATGAGCGACGCCGGCCGACAGGCGGCCGAGCGCCGCCAGCTTGCGCGAGTACCGCATGGTGGATTGCACCCGGCTCAGGTACTCGAGGTTGCGGACGATCAACATGATCCCCACGACATCCCCACCTGCATCGCTCACCGGATACGCGGAGATCAGATGGTCGCCTGAGTCCGAGAGGGCATCGTAGCGCTTCTTCGCCTGCTCCTCGTCGGCCGCCACCGTGGACCGCGCCCACTTCATCGACACGGGGCCTCGCGGCTGGCGGCTCGCCAGTGTCTCCTCCCAGAGCTGGCGGAGCGGGTGTCGGGCTCCCAGCAGATCATCGAGAGCGGCGCCTGTCGACGCGCCGGGCAGCAGCGCGCGCATGGCCGGATTCGCGGACAGGAACGTCCCGCTCGGGCTGACGACCGCCACGGCGTCTTCCAGGTGCTCGACGGCGGACTCGAGGTTCGCGACCTGCCCGGCCATCTGGCTGCGATCGGCCGATAGCTGAGCGCTGACCGTGTTGAAGAACGTGCCCAGCTCGCCGAACTCGTCGTGCTGACTGAGGTCCAGCCGAACGCCGAACTCGCCGCGGCCCAGCCGGGTCAGCCCGCTTCTGATGACATGAATCGGCCTCAGCAGCAGCTGCGCCAACAGCACGGCGGCGCCGATCGCCACCGCCAGCGCGATCAGCGCGGTCGCTGCCGCGGGACCCAATGCGCCGTTGAGATCGCGGCGGATCAACAGCGTGGAGACGCCGATCTGAATCGATCCGAATTCGGTATCGCCGACGAGCAGCGGCTGCCGGAAGTCGAGATTCCTGCCCTGCCCCTCGTAGACGGCGCGGAGTTGAGCGAAGGCGGAGCGGGAAATGAGCATCCTCAGGTCGTCGGCGCGGCGCAGACGGCTCCCCTCGAGCGTGGGGTCGGCGTGCGCTCCTGCTGGCCAACGCCGTCTTTCACAGGGCCCGCGAGGTGGTCAGC
>CAZCEL010000115.1:10314-11517 GCA_964497175.1 uncultured Bifidobacteriaceae bacterium | reverse complement strand
CGACGCGCTCTCCTCGGCCGAGATTGCACGGGTGGTGGGGCATCTGCGTCACTTCTGCGCGGATTCCAACTGGCCGCCCGGCGATCTGAATCTGCCGCGCCCGCTCGTCACGGAAAAGGCATTTCCCGAAAACGAAGCGCTGGTGACGACCACCGTGAGGGCGGGTAGATCGGGCTCCATCAACAGCGAGTTCATTTACGAGCACCGCCTCGGCGCACGTAGCCAGTACGAGGTCGTCGTGCCGTTCGCGCTGAGCCGGAGCGAGGCCGGTCGCTGGCGCCTGGGGCTCGGCGATGCCGAGGTCGCCTTCAAGCACGCGCTGTATGACAGCCTGCCGGCCGGGTCGATCCTGGGCGCCGGCGCAGAGCTCAAGCTGCCGACAGGCAAAGAGTCGGAGGGTCTCGGTGCCGGCACGACGGTCCTCGAACCGTTTGCCGCGTTCAGTCAGGTCCTGCCTCGGGACGGCTTCCTGCATCTGCACGCCGGCTTGGAGCTTCCACTCGCGGGCGATCACGCCAACGAAGCGTACTGGCGCGCGGCCGTGGGCCGGACCTTCGCGCAAGGCCGATGGGGTCGCGCGTGGTCGCCGATGATCGAAGTGCTGGCGACGAAGGACCTCAGCGGCTTCGGCCAGACCGAGTGGGATTTCGTGCCGCAGGTGCAGGTGTCGCTCAGCGCCCGACAGCACGTTCTGGTCAACATCGGCGTGCGGCTGCCGGCTCGCGCGCGTGTGGAACGGACGCGGAGCCTGGTTGCCTACTTCCTCTGGGATTGGTTCGACGGAGGTCTCTTCTCCGGATGGTGAGGCGGCCGATGCGTTTCGTCCTGCTCCCGCTCGGCTCGTTTCTCGCCCTTCTGGCGATCGCTCCCTCGGCCCGCCAGCAGGCGGGACTCGACCGCCGACGCTCGCCCGGCGCTCATGCGGACGGGCTGTTTCAGACGGCCGAGACGTGTCTCGCGTGTCACAACGGCCTGACGGCACCGTCGGGAGTGGACGTGTCCATCGGATCGGACTGGCGCGGGTCGATGATGGCGAACTCGGCGCGCGACCCGTACTGGCAGGCGTCGGTTCGGAGGGAAATCCTCGAGCACCCGGAGGCCCGCGAGGCGATCGAGGATGAGTGCGCGACCTGTCACATGCCGATGGCGCGCACGGTCGCACGCCTGCGCGGCGAGAAAGGCGCGATCTTCGCGCACTTGTCG
>CAZCEL010000115.1:0-10304 GCA_964497175.1 uncultured Bifidobacteriaceae bacterium | reverse complement strand
GTCGTGCACGTTGTGTCATCAGATTACGGGCGAAAACCTCGGAGCCTCCGACAGCTTCACCGGCGGCTACCGCGTCGCTCCCGCGAGCCGCCAGCCGCGGCAGATGTTCGGTCCCTTCGAAATCGACCGCGGGCGTACCGCGATCATGCGCTCCGCAACGGGCTACCAACCGAAGGAAAGCGCCCATGTGCAGCAATCGGAACTGTGCGCGACGTGCCATACGCTGTTCACTGAGGCTCTGGGGCCCAGGGGGGAAGTAGTCGGCCGCCTTCCTGAGCAGGTGCCGTACCTCGAGTGGCGCCACTCCGCCCTCGCCTCCGAGAAGGGATGCCAGGCGTGCCATATGCCGGTCGTCGGGCACGAGACGCCGATATCCTCGGTGCTCGGTGAGCCGAGGGAAGGGCTCTCGAGGCACGTCTTTGTCGGCGGGAACTTCTTCGTGCTGCGCATGCTGAACCGGTACCGTGGAGAGCTTGCGGTGCAGGCGCTGCCTCAGGAACTCGACTCCGCGGCCAGCCGCACAGTTCAATACCTGCAGTCGGACACAGCCCGCGTCGGCATCGAGCGCACGCAGATCGATGCGGACCGGCTCCTGGTGGACGTGTCGGTCCAGAACCTGACGGGGCACAAGCTCCCAACGGGCTATCCAGCCAGGCGCGTGTGGCTGCACCTCACGGTGCGCGGAAGCGACGGCAGAATTGTCTTTGAGTCCGGCCGCCTCGATTCGAGCGGCGCCATCTCAGGCAACGACAGCGACAGCAGCCCGACGAGCGTCGAACCGCACTACAGCCAGATCACCCAAGCGAACCAGGCGCAGATCTACGAGGCGGTCATGGGCAACACGGGCGGCGAACCGACAACGAGCCTGCTGCACGGTGTCCGATTCTTGAAGGATAACCGCCTGCTGCCTCGCGGATTCGACAAGGCGAGGGCGGCTCCCGAGATCGCGGTGATGGGCACGGCGTCCGATGACGCAGATTTTTCCGGTGGGGGCGACCAGCTCCGGTACTCCATTGAGCTGGCGGGCGCAGAGGGCCCATTTCAAGTGGACCTGGAGTTGCGCTTCCAGCCCATCTCGTTCCGCTGGGCCATGAACCTCACGCAGCCCGACTCGGTCGAGGCTCGCCGGTTCGTTCGGTATTACGAGTCGATGGCCGGATCCTCATCTGAAGTCCTGGCCCGGGCGTCCGCCGTGAGGTGAGGCTCTCGCTAACGCTCGAATCACGCGCGTGCGCGCTTCTTGACCGCGGCGGCCTCGGCAACGCTTGCGACCCCCTGCGTCTTCTTCTTCGTGGCGCTGATCGTATCGAGGCTCTTTCTGAGCGCCTCCATGAGGTTCACGACCTTGGGCGGCGCTTCGACGGCCGGCGAGACCGTTTCCCGGCCCTCGATCTTGGCCTCGATAATCTGTCGCAGCCCGTCCTGGTACTCGTCGCGATACGACTGGAAATCGATGTCGCCCTCGAATGTGCCGATCACCTGCTTGGCGAGCTTCACCTCGTCCGGTTTCATCACCTCCGGCATGTCAGCCAGCTCGTCGATTCCGTCCATGCTTCGAATCTCGCTGGCGTGCCTGAGCGTGTACATCACCAGGCCCCGCCCGCGCGGCTGGACCTTGATCAGGTACTCGCGGCCGTACAGCGCCACCTTGCCGATGCCGGCCTTGCCCTTCATCCCCTCGCGGATTACCGCAAACGCTTCCTTTGCGACCGGCCCGTCGGGCGCGAGGTAGTAGGGCCGCTCCAGATAGATGGGATCGATCGCCTGGTCGTCGGTGAACTGCTCGAGGTTGATGACACGCGTCGACTCGACACGAACCTTCTCGATGTCCTCCTCGTCCACGACGACCCAGCGGCCCTTTTCGAACTCGTAACCCTTGACGATATCGGAACTCGGGACCTCGCGCTCGCAGTGGGGGCACCAGCGTTTCTGTTGAATCCGTGTCTGGCACTCGCCGTGGAGCTGGTTGAAGCTCAGCGTGGCGCCCGCATCGGTTGCCGGAAACACTTTGATCGGAATGTTGACCAGGCTGATCTTGAGGTATCCCCTCCAGGTCGGTCGGGCAGGCATAGGAACTGAAATCTACGCGGGAGCGGCCCGCCAATGCAAGTCGCCCCTGTGTCACAATATATGGCTCACGCGTTTAGTACTCACACACCATACGGGGGGAACTGATGAATCGAGGTCGTCTCGCGGTCGGGAGTCTGGTGGTTGCTGCGTGTCTGGGCCTGGCGTCGCCTGCGCTGGCTCAGACCACGGTCGGCGTTCGGGCAGGCGTGAGCGCCGATCCGGATCAGTTTTTTGTCGGTGCCCATATCGAGTCGCCGAGGCTGGGAGGGCTCAAGATCGTGAGCTTCCGGCCAAACCTGGAAGTGGGTTTCGGCGACAACGTCAAGGTCATTGCGGGCAACGTCGAGTTCGTGGCCTGGGTGTCGTTTCCGGATCCCAGCTGGGCGGCTTACCTTGGCGGCGGGCCCGCCGTGAACATCATCAAGTTTGACCACAACGGCACGGACATCGGTGGCGGCTTCAATATCGTGGCCGGATTCCAGCATCGGAGCGGCCTGTTCACGGAAATCAAGGTAGGCATGAACGACAGCCCGGGCCTGCGCGGGACCGTGGGGTACGTGTTCAGAGCCAGATAGGTATCTGCTCCATCTGGCTAGATTTCACTCCTGATCGCGTCCGCCATCTCGACCGTCCTCGCCCGCCCACCCAGATCCGGTGTGCGGACTGCCCCTGAGGCGACCACTCGCTCCACCGCGCCCAGGATGCGGTCGTGCACGTCCCTGTGGCCGAGGTGGTCGAGCATCATCGCGCCCGCCCAGATGGCGCCGATCGGATTGGCGATGCCTTTGCCCGCGATGTCGGGCGCCGATCCGTGGATGGGCTCGAACATCGAGGGATAGTGACGCTCGGGGTTGATGTTCGCGCCGGGCGCGATGCCAAGGCTGCCCGAGATGGCTGAGCCGATGTCGGTCAGGATGTCGCCGAACAGGTTCGACGCGACGATGACGTCGAGCGAGTCAGGGTGGGTCACCATGCGCGCCGCGATGGCGTCGACGTGGAATTTCCGGTACTCGACGCCGGGGTAGTCCCGTCGCACGAGCTCGGCAATCTCGTCCCACAGCACCATCGAGTGCCTGAGCGCGTTCGACTTGGTGGCGCTCGCCAGCAGCTTGCGCGGACGGTGCGACGCGATCTCGAAGCCGTAACGGAGGATGCGCTCGATGCCCCACCTGGTAAAGAGCCCCGTCTGCTCGGCCACCTCGTTCTCGGTGCCCACGTGGATCCGGCCGCCCACTCCGGCGTACTCGCCTTCAGTGGTCTCGCGCACACAGATCATGTCGATGTCGGCCGGCGTCCGGTTGGCAAGAGGCGATGCGAGCCCTGGCAGCAGCCGCATCGGCCTGAGGTTCACGTACTGCTGAAAGCGCTGGCGCAGCGGCAGCAGAAGATCCCAGACGGCAATGTGATCGGCGACCGATGGCGAGCCGATGGCTCCAAGGTAGATGGCCTCGAACGTCGCAAGCTGTGCAAAACCGTCCTCGTCCATCATCCGGCCGTGGGAGAGGTAGTAATCACATCCCCAGGGGAGCTCGGTGAAGTGCACGTCGACGCCGGCCCTGCGGGAGGCGGCCTCGATGGCCGCCATGCCGGCCGGGATGACTTCCTTGCCGATCCCGTCGCCGGCGATGACGGCGATGTTGTGTGCGCATGGGGTTGTCATCGGATGTCGTCCTCGGATTTCGAAGCCGAGAGAGTAACACGAGGAAGACGTGCGTGATGTCAGGCCGGCACGTCCGGAAATGGCATGTCGCAGAAGTCGTTGGAGGCCACCCGCAGCGGCCGGTTCGACTTGGCATTGTAGTTTTCGTGCGCGATGTGCGAGGTGAGCTCGACGATCTCCCGCTCCGAGAAGACTCGCTGCAGCTTGGCGAAGAAGTCGTTCGGCACGTCTACAGGCGTGGCGCTCACGCGGTCGGCGTACTCCAGCGCGAGCCGCGGCCGAAGACCAGCCGGAACACGCCCTGGACCATTCCCGCGAGAATTCCAGCCTCGCCCCCTTCGAGCGAACGTACTCTCGCCATCGCCTACTTGTCCTTTCGGTGTTGAGACGCCCTTATCGACGCGCGCTGGCCGTCAGTGCATGGTGTGCGCCCAGCGTGAATGCGCCCGCGACGACCGACGCCAGCTCGATGAGGGCAATGGCAAGGGCGCTGGCGATGAATTGGAAGTGCGATTCCGGGCTGCCCCCTGGCAGGTGGCCGATGTTGTCGGGCGACACCATCACGTAGTGGTGATACACGCCGAAGAGAAGAGCGCCAAGCATGGACAGAAAGAACGTCCACAGGCCGATCGAGACGAAGCGTGTCCAAACAAGTGCCGCAGCCACGATCGGAGCGACGAGGATCACGACGTACACGAACGCATTCTTCTCGGGCGGGAGCGCAATCGCGAGCTGGGTGTGCGCGCTGCCGTGCCAGATTGACGCGGCGAGGTGGAGCGTGACGAGCCAAGTGATCAGGGTTGTGGTCATGAACGAGCGGCACTGTCCAAGACGTGTGAAGGCACCTTGTACTCGACGGTCGCTCGAATCACGATTCCGAGGAAGCGAAGGAGTTCAGGCCTCGGGTTGTCGTTCTTGAGAGCAACCAATGAGCAGGCCCCTCCACCCCAGCAGCAAGACAAAGAAGAATCGTTCCGGTTACCTCCATCGTCCCGAGCGTCCCGCCGGTGCCGACGTCCAGATGGACGAGAACACTCAAGGCAGGGCCCAAAGAACGGGAAAACAGCCAAAGGGCAAGGAGTGGGAGCACGGCCGTAGTGAATAGGGCGACGCGGTGCGGGAACCACCGCCGCCAGGCTTGCCGGCACTGAGCCATGCTGCCAACGAAGCAGACAATGATGCCGACGCAGAGAAGCGGGAGGACAGCGAGCAGTTGGCGATATGCAACCTCGGCACCCGGCGCCATTGCACAGAGCTCGGCGTCCTCGTCTCCACCTGCAAAGTACCAGCGGCAATCCACGGTTGGCGAAACAGGCTCGTGCGGAGACAAGACGTGCGACAGCCCGATGGGAGACGCCTTGTAACGAGTCCCGTCCGGCGCGTCCGCACCGCCCCACCCCAAGGTCGAGGCATCGTACAGGGCAGCTCCGGCGATCAGGAGCGGTACCGCCATGGCCAGGCTGGGAGCCGATCCACGCAGGAAATGAAGCAGGACCGTCGCAAGTACGGCCAGCGGCACCCACAGCGCGACGCCGAGCATGCCGAACAACCAGTACCCCAGCCACGCCGCAGGCAACGCGACCGCTGCGATTGACCACCAAAGAACCCAAAGATGCATCCTTGTCATGAGTCGAGTCAGTCTCACGTCACTCGCTGCTTCGTCTTGCTCTCTGACGGCCTGTCTGCCGATCTCAATAACCAGAGCGCCCGCAGTGTAGCGCGCGCGTCGGTCGGGTTCAATTCGAGCAGGCTGTGTCGGCGCACACGGTTGCGGCTGAGCAGCTGGCGCCACCGCCGAATATCACGCTCGTGACAGGGTGGGCGCGCTCACACACATCCCCGAGCACCCCGGCCAGACTGCCGCCACCAGAACCGAGGTGATCGAAAGAAGGCACGGCTGACGATCATCGCCCGCATCGGCGCTGTGTTCACCTGCGCGACACCGCCAGCGTGATCGCCCACGCGGCGATGGCAGACAGCAGGCCCGCCGCGGGAGGCGTGACGATGCTCCAGCCCGTTCCGCCCGTGGCGAGATGAATGGTCGACCACCCTGCGACGCCGGCCGCAATCGACGCGAGCGCGCCGCTGGACGATGTGCGCCTGACGTACAGCCCGGCGACGATCGGGACGAAGAGACTCACGCCCAGCAGCGCGTAGAAGATCGTCAGCGTCTCCACGAGATCCACGAAGGCCAGTGACAGGGCCACCCCCAGCACGCCGCTCACGACGGTCGCGCGGCGCGCCACACGCAGGACCGTGGCGTCCCCGGCTTCGGGGTGGATGAACCGTTTGTAGAGATCCTGAGAGAGCGAGGTGGCCAGCATGAACAGCACCGCGTCGGCCGCGCTGATCTCGGCCGAGAACACGGCAGCGAGTGCAAGCGCGCCGGCAAGCGGCGGCAAGCCGTGCATCAGAATCAAGGGGAGCGCGAGGTTGGTCGCCTCGAGGTCCGGAAAGCTGGCGCGTGCCATGATGCCCAGCACGGTCGGCACGCCCGCAAACAGCAGGAGGCCCACCGCGTTGAGGCCGACGCCGACGCGCACAGCGCGGTCGTCTCTCGCACCGAAGACCTTCTGGAGAAGGCCCGGAGAAACCACGAATGACGGCGCGAGCAGGGCGAGATTCCTGACGGCGTCAGGACCCCAGAACGTCCAGAAAGCGGCCTCGTCGGCTCGAACGGCTCCCAGCATGCCGGCGCCGCCGAACCACGAGATCGCGAGCGGAACGGCAATGGCAAACCCGGCCATCTTCACGGCGAGCTGCACGAGGTTGACCCAGGCCGCCGTGAGCAGCCCGCCCGCCGCGAAGTACACGGTGATGACGAGGCCTCCGGCAATGCAGCCGACCGATCGCGGGACCCCGACGACGACGTTCAGGATCCACCCGAGCCCGATCAGCTGTGAGGCCAGGATGAAGATCGAGCCGAACCAGAGTACCGCCGCGCTCACAGCTCGAACGGCCGGGCTGTAGCGGAACTCGAGATAGTCGCCGACCGTCCGCAGGTTGTGGGCTTCCGCGACCCGCCGGATGGAGGGTCCGACCCAGAGTGCGAGCACCGTGCAACCCACGCCGGCCGATCCCACCCACCACCACGATCCGAGCCCACCGGAATACCCGAGCGAGGTGGCGCCTACGGTCGATCCGGCGCCGATATTGGCAGCCAGCAGCGTCGAGAAGATGAGCCCGGGGCCCAGACGCCGGCCCGCCACGAAAAAATCGGCCGCGCCGCCGACGCGCCGGCCAATCCAGAGCCCGAGCGCCATCAATCCCAGTGCGTAGACGCCGAGCACCATGAGGTGGAGGGTCATGGGGCCCAAGGACCACTATCGCTGACCCATATCGCGGGCCGCCGGATATCCGGGTATGCCTGTGGCCTGGCGTACAGCGCGCAGCACGGCGTCGGCGACAGCCTCTGCCGCAAGCGCACCGATCCGGCCAACGTCGGCGCTGCCAGCGTGCGCCCCGGTTGCCAGGGCGAAGATGGTGTCGCCGTCGCTCGGTGTGTGAGAAGGGACGATCGTGCGCGCGAACCCATCGTGCGCCATCTGCGCCACCTTCGTCGCCTGCACTTTGGTCAGGACCGCGTTGGTGGCGACGACCCCAAGCGTGGTGTTGCCGCCGATCTGGCCGCGCGCAGCCTCGCCCGCCCGCAGCATCGAGCGCGCATCGGCGAACCCTCTGCCGTCGGTCGTGCGCACGCCGGCGATCACCCTGCCCGACGAAGGATCGATGACGTCGCCCAGGGCGTTGACGGCGACGAGGGCCGCAACGGTCAGCCCGTCCGGCATGACGATGGCCGCGCTGCCGAGGCCGCCTTTCATCGCGCGGTTGGCCCCGCCGCTCTTGCCGACGGTCGCGCCGGCCCCCGCCCCGACATTTCCTTCGGCGACCGGAGACGACGTCGCGGTCTGCGCCGCCGCGTACCCGCATTCGGCCGTCGGACGGATCTTGGGACTGCCGCCCACGCCGAGGTCGATCAGGATGGCCGCCGGCACGATAGGGACATTGATCGTGCCCGCCCGCTCCTTCCAGAACTCGACCTTGAAGCCGATGTTCTTCTCGTCGAGGTAGCGCATGACGCCGCTGGCGGCGTCCAGACCGAACGCGCTGCCGCCGGACAGCACGACGGCGTGCACCTGCTGGACACTGTTGACCGGGTCGAGAAGGTCGGTTTCGCGGGTGCCAGGCGCCGCGCCCCGGACGTCCACGCCGGCGGTTGCACCTCCCTCGACAAGCACCACCGTGCACCCGGTCGGACGCTCGCGAAGCGTCACGTGGCCCACCTTGACGCCGGCCACGGAGGTGAGCGTCCTGTTGGCGGCAGTCGCTTGCGCTGGCGCGCGGGACGTCGCGACGCCGCCCCCGAGCGTCGCCACGAGGGCAGTGACACCGACCAGGAGCGCCGACGAGATCAGGGTCGAGCGCACGTGTGACTCCCGATTGCATTATTGCAGAACGCCAGCAACAATGCAGGCATGGCTGCCACCAGGCTCGCGTTCATTCCCATCGCGTTCTCGATGCTGCTGGCCTCGTGCGGGTCTCCTCAGTCGACGCCTCCGTCCGAGCAGGCGCCCGGCCCGACACCCGCCGTACAGCGGACGCCGATCGGCGAGCTGCCCGACATCGATGTCGACGCGCTGCTCACGCACACCAAGACGCTCTCGTCGGACCAGTTCGAGGGCCGCGGCCCCGGCACTCGAGGCGAGGAACTGACGGTCAACTACCTCGTGGATCAGTTCAGGACGCTGGGCCTGAAGGCCGGGAACACGGACGGCACGTTCGTGCAGAAAGTGCCGCTCGTCGGCATCACGCCGACCCCGGCGCCGCTGGCGTTCAGGAAGGGCAGCCAGGAACTGATGCTCACGTGGCGGGACGAGGTCGTCGCGTGGACCAAACGCGTGGCCGCCAGCGCGAGCCTGGAGAACTCCGACCTCGTTTTCGTCGGCTACGGTGTTGTGGCTCCCGAGTACGACTGGGACGACTACAAGGGCGTGGACGTCAAAGGCAAGACGCTGGTGATGCTCGTCAACGATCCTCCGGTACCGGATCCCTCCGACGCGACGGCACTCGACTCGAAGTTCTTCGGCGGGCGCGCCATGACCTACTACGGACGCTGGACGTACAAGTTCGAGATCGCCGCCGAGAAGGGCGCCGCCGGCGCGCTCATCGTCCACGAAACGGGTCCCGCCGGCTATCCTTTTGACGTCCTGCAGGCGAATGTCGCCGAGCAGTTCGACCTGGTCACGCCCGACAAGAACATGGGCCGGGTCGCCATCGAGGGGTGGATCACGCTCGATCGGGCGAAGAGCCTGTTTGCAATGGCCGGGCAGGACTTCGACGCACTCAAGACACGTGCGGCCTCGCCCCAATTCACTCCAGTGCCGCTGGGCGTCCGGGCGTCGATGACGGTGCGCAACAAGCTGCGCACGATCGACTCGAAGAATGTCGTCGCGAGGCTCGACGGCCGCGATCCACGGCTCAAGAACGAATACGTCGTCTACACGGCGCACTGGGATCATCTCGGCGTCGGCCCGGCCGTGAACGGCGATACGATCTATAACGGCGCGAAGGACAACGCCTCGGGAACCTCCGCGCTCCTCGAGGTCGCGCGCGCGTTCACGCGGCTGCCCTCGCCGCCGAAGCGGTCGATCCTGTTTCTGGCGGTCACCGCCGAAGAGCAGGGGCTGCTCGGCTCGAGATACTACGCGGTCACACCCATCTACCCGCTGGCAACGACGGCCGCCACGATCAATATGGACGGCTTGAACGTCAACGGGCGGACCCGCGACATGACGCTCATCGGATACGGCGCCTCCGACCTCGACGATTACGTGCGAGACGCGGCCGGCGAGCAGGGCCGCGTGATCCGGCCTGACCCGGAACCCGAAAAGGGGTTCTATTACAGATCGGATCATTTCAACTTTGCCAAGCTTGGTGTTCCGGCCCTCAATCCCGACGAGGGTATCGAGTACGTCGGCAAGCCACCGGAATACGGACAGAAGGTCCGCGACGAGTACACCGGCCGCGATTACCATCAGCCGAGCGACGTTGTGAAAGCAGACTGGGACCTGACCGGTGCGGCCGAAGATCTGAAGGTGCTGTTTGCCGTCGGGTACCGTGTGGCCGAGGCGGACGGCTTCCCCGAGTGGAAGCCCGGCAACGAGTTCAGGGCGCGGCGCGAGGAGATGCTCAAGACAGCAAGATAGAGGGTCGCTCGCAGGACGCACTCGCGACACCGGCATGCGGCTGATTCTGGTGCATCACGGCGACGCGGTCGGCCCCGACATCGACCCGAGACGTCCGTTGTCGTTCGAGGGTCGCGAGGCAGTGGAGCGTGCCGCCGCCGAGGCCGCCTCGCGCGGCGCCAAGCCGGCGATCGTCTGGCACAGCGGGAAGCTCCGCGCGCGTCAGACGGCGGAAGCATTCTGGCGCGCGTGCAACCCCCTGGCCGAGCTCTCGGCGACGCGCGACCTGCAGCCTGACGACCCGCCAGCCTGGATGGGCGAGCGCCTGCGCGGCGAGGCCCGCGACATCCTGATCGCCGGCCATTTTCCACACCTGCCCCGGCTGCTGG
>CAZCEL010000114.1:0-11699 GCA_964497175.1 uncultured Bifidobacteriaceae bacterium | reverse complement strand
CCAGCGAGCTGTTCCATGAGCGACTCGCCGGCCGCGTGGCCATCCTCTCGCCGACGCCCAGCCGCATCCACGACGAGCTGGTGCGGCGCGGCGTCCGCTTTCGTGATGACACGGTGGACACGCTGGTGCAGCTCGGCGTGCCGGCGAGCGCGGTCGCGATCATTCCGGCCGGTGAGGGCGGAACCACGGAGGGGACCGAGGCCCTGAGCCGGTGGTGTCGGGAGCGCTCGATTGCCCGAGTCCTCGTCGTCGTCAGCCCGACGCACGGGCGGCGGTATCGCAGGGCCCTTCGCCGCGTGTGGGATCACGCCGCGCCGTTGCCCCTCGTACGTGTGGCCCGCTTCGACCCGTTTCGGGCGGAAGACTGGTGGCGGGGGCGCGCAACACGGCGTGAGGGCATCATCGAGCTGCAGAAGCTCACGCTCGACTTCTTCCTGCATCCCTTTTCCTGACCGAGGTGATCGGCTCGTTCGGCTCCCCGCTGCGCACCCGTCTGGTGCTCGTTGCCCTGGCAACTGTGCTCCCGGCGCTGGCCACGGTCGTCTACACGCAGTCGCTCGAGCGAGACGCCGCGCGCGCGCGAGTCCTCGACGCGAACATGGCGCTCGCGAGCCTCGTGGCGAGCCGGGAGGGCGAGGTGGTGGTCGGCGCGCGGCGCCTCCTGCTTGCGCTCTCGCAGGTCCCGGCCGTCCAGGGAGGGGACCAGAGGTGCCGCGAGTCGCTGGCGGAGGTTCACCGGCACCATCCGGAGTACGACGCGATCACGGTCGTCGGTGGCGACGGATCGCCGGCGTGCGCGACGCTTCGACCCGAAGAGCCTCCAGCCACACGCGACATGGTGCGCGGCAGCTCGTGGTTCAACGCCGCCGTCCAACGCCGCGCAACCGTCGTCGAGCCTCCGCTGCCGGGCTCGGGTACAGCCGTCGTGATTGCTGAGCCTGTGCTGGACGCGGTGGGGGGTGTCCAGCAGGTGCTGGCGGCAACGGTTCGGCTGCACGAGATCGCACGCTGGGCGCCGGTGCAGCTGCCCCACGCCGCGACCATTGAAGTGTTCGGACGAACGGGCACGATCCTCGTCACCAATCCTCCGGATGGACGCTCAGTTGGTACGTCAGTGGCAGCCGCACTGCTCGCCGGCGCCGTCAGCGGCCGGAGCGCGACGCTGATCGAGGCGGTCGGCGCCGACGGGGCGCGGCGATTGTTCACGATCGCACCTGTGCACCCGGGACTGGACACGGGGCTGTGGGCCGCCGTCGGCGTGGAGCCGTCCGTAGCGCTGGCGGGGGCCTATCGATTGCGGCGGCAGCACTTCAGGGTGCTCACGATTCTTGCGATCATCACGATTGTCGCCGCCCTGGTAGGCGGAGAGTTCTTCGTGCTGCGCCAGGTGCGGAGCCTCAACGCGGTCACCTCGCGCCTGGCGGCCGGCGATCTTGCGGCCCGCGCGCAGCTCGCGCACGGCATGCCGGGTCTCAGCGAGATTGGTGAGGGCCTGAACGCCATGGCGGCGGCGCTCGACGCGCGCGAGCACGAACGCGACCGGGCGGACCGGGACCTACGCGTGTCGCAGAGCCAGTACCGCCTGTTGTTCGACGCCAACCCGCACGCGATCTGGGTGTACGACGCCGAGACGCTGCAAGTGCTGGACGTGAATCAGACCGCGCTGGATCGCTATGGGTACGCGCGGGAGGAGTTCCTTGAGCTGGGGATCGCCGACCTGCATCCGGACCAGGAGCAGGCCGCCGTGCGCATGACGGCGACGACTCCCCAGAGGTCCTACTCCGGCGGGTGGCGTCACCGTACGCGCGGTGGGACGATTATCGAGGTCGTCGTTCGCAGCCACGCCCTCGGCTGGCACGGGCGTCCCTCGCGGCTGGTGCTCGTCGAGGACGTCACCGAGCAGCGTCGCCTCGAAGACCGGCTCCGCCAGTCGCAGAAGATGGAGGCGCTCGGCCAGCTTGCCGGCGGCATCGCGCACGACTTCAACAACCTGTTGACGGCCATTCAGGGATACGCGGAGCTGCTCGCCAACAACCTGCCCCAGGGCGACGCGCGCAAGGCGGACGCCGAGGAGATCCTCCGGGCCACGGACCGAGCCTCCACGCTCACGCGCCAGTTGCTGGCCTTCGGGCGGAAGCAGATTCTCGATTTGCGCGTGCTGCGGCTTGGCGAGGTCGTCTCCGAGCTGACGCCGATGCTGCAGCGCCTCGTCGGTGAGACGATCGAGGTGAGTGCGCTGGTGGCCGACCAGGGATTCGTGAGAGCGGACCAGGGGCAACTCGGTCAGGTCCTCGTGAACCTTGTCATCAATGCGCGCGATGCCATGCCGGACGGTGGAAGGCTGACTATCGAAACCGGCAGCGTGTACCTGGACGAGACGGCTGCGGCGCAGCACCGGATGAAGAAGGGCCATTACGCCAGGCTGTCGGTGGCCGACACGGGCACGGGCATGGACGCGGCGACGCAGTCACGGCTGTTCGAGCCTTTCTTCACCACGAAGCCCAAAGGGCGCGGAACAGGCTTGGGCCTGGCGACCGTCTACGGCATTGTCAAGCAGAGCGGTGGGCATGTTCGCGTCTCCAGCCAGGTGGGCCAGGGCAGCCGGTTTGATGTGTTCCTGCCCGCGCACGACGCCGAACGGCCCGCCGGCGAGGCCTCGCAGCACGGCCCGGATACATGCCGCAGCGAAACCATCCTGCTCGTCGAGGATGACGATCTCGTTCGCACGCTGATCGAGAAGGTACTCCGGCAGCACGGCTACCTCGTGCGGGCGCACTCGAGTCCGGAGCGGGCTCTTGACTGCGTGGGCCGTGATCCTCGGATCGATCTCCTGATCGCCGACATGGTGCTCCCGGGCATGGATGGGCCGGCGCTTGGCGTGGAGATTCGCAACCGTCATCCGACATGTCCGGTGCTGTTCATATCCGGCCACGCCGACAGCGGAGTCGTCGGTCAGGGCATCGCGGATCATCACATGCGGTTCCTTGGGAAGCCGTTCACGACGGCCCTCTTGCTGCAGACAGTGCGGGATGTCCTGAAAGCGGAGGCGGCGTGAGGAGCCCGGAGCCGTTGCCGCAACCTGGTGTGGACAGTGGGTCACATCCTGGGGCAGAGGAGTGCTGCGCGTCCGCCATGAACTGACGAGGCCCAGTGGCGCACACACTGCTGGTAGCTGACGACAGCGCGACGATTCAGCGCGTCATCGAGCTGACGTCGGTGGACGACGACGTGCGCGTGATCGCCGCGAGCCACGGGGACGAGGCGATTGCCCTGCTCGAGCGCCAGGAGCCCGATCTCGTGCTGGTGGACGTCGGGATGCCAGGCCGCACCGGCTACGAGGTCGCGCGCCACATGAGAGAAACGGCGCGGCTGGCGCACATTCCCGTGCTGCTGTTGACCGGCGCGCTCGATCTCGTCGACGAGAACCTCGCTCGGGACCTCGGCTGCGCGGGCGTGTTCACCAAGCCATTCGAGCCCCAGCTCCTGTTGGAGCGCGTCAGGGCCCTGCTGTCCGGTCCGACGGACTGGTCGTTCATGACCGATGTGGCCCCGGCGCCACGGGATGTGGCGGCCCTCCTCTTGAAGGACCCCTTCGCGAACGTTCCAGGCAGAGATTCGGCGGCTCCTGGTCCGGACGATGACATCGACCAGTACTTCGACCGCCTCGACGCGGTGTTCGCGAACCTTTCGATCGTACCAGCGCCCCAATCGCCCCGTAAGGGAGACACGAAACGCGTCGCCGCCCAACACCCGACGGAGTCCAGGAACGCCGCCACACAGCAGGACCCGCAAACGCCGAGTGCCAGGTCGCCTGCGACGCTCTCAGCCACATCGCCTGAGGCGGGGCTATCGCCGCTCGCCGACGCGTTCGCGGCGCTGCTGGCGGCCGAGCAATCCGCTCCGCCGACGGGCGCGGCGCGAACCTGGTCTCAGCCGTTCCTCGTTGCGATTGAGCCCGATCAGCTGGTGGAGCAGATCGCGCGCCGCGTGATCGAGCGCCTCTCTGACCGCATGGTTCGCGAAACTGCCGCCGAGATCATCGCCACGGTGGCAGAGCGCGTCGTCCTTGCCGAGATCGATCGCATCAAGAGCCACATAAGAACAAGGTCATCGGGCGTCTCATAAGGCGCCCATCGTCCGCCAGTACGCGTCGCCGGAGGGAGACGTTGAAGTGGACGACGAGGGGTCGTTTCTCGACATCGACACGCCGGAGGACTACAGGCGTGCTCTGGATCTGCTCCGCTGACTGAAGTGGGCGGTGATGGGCTGGCGCGGCAGGCCGGCTCCCGATCCCCCTCTCAATGCGTCATCGCGTAGACGATGGCGTTGACGCCAAACGCATACCCCTCGACCGAGAACGCCAGGAAATAGTCGTGGCTGACGCCCTCGCGCTCCCAGGAGTCTCCGAAGTCGGTGTTGTGTGTCATCAGCACCATGAGCCGCCCCCGCTCGTCGCTGATCCCGCGAATGTGGGGCGGCCGGCTGTCGGCGCCGCGCTCGGACGTGTCGCCGCCGGTGCCCAGGTAGTGGTTGATCGACGGAATCTGTGGAATCCTGGCCACCTCGAAGACCTGGTGAAAGATCGCGTGGTCGAGCCCGAGGTCCTTGATGGGATACGGGCCCGAGGGGAACACCTTCCGGATCTGGTTCTCCCAGATGTCCCACGCGTAGCTCCCCCAGAAGTCGTCGACCCAGAGGAACCCGCCCTTGCGCAGATAGTCTCGGAGGATTGCCGCTTCTGTCTCGTCGATGTAGAGGTTCCCGACCTCGAACATCATGATGATGGGGCACCGGAACAGCAGCGGGTCGGTGAGCTGAACCACGATGTGACGCGGTTCCCTGGTGCCCGGCGTGTGGCTGATGGGGACTCTGGTCAGCTCGCCCAGTCGGGTCGAGAGGTTCAAGTCGGCGTCAGGGTAGTCTGTCAGCCAGCCGCCGCCGTCACCACCGCGGACCCCGCGAAACGCCGCCCGGCAGAACTGGTACGCTCCGTCGTAGGAGTCCTCCGCGGCGATCGGCAGTCCTCGTGGACGGAACGTGCGCTGTGCGTCCGCCGCGGCCGCCGCGATGACCAGGATCGTGAGGCCGATCGCGTTCGCACGGGCGAGCCGCAGGACAGAGCGTCGACTCATCAACGGAATTCTACCAGCCGGCCGGCCGGCCGAACCGGAGTATAGTGGGGCCGGAGCGAGCGACATGATCCGAAGCAGATTGGGCGAACTCTCGAGCCGCGGGATTCCTGCCGTCCTTCTCGGCGGCCTGACGATGGCGATGGCACTGTCGGCCCTCGGCGCTCCATCGGCGCAGGGCAGGTCGACGATTCAGGAGATTCTCAAGAACGGTGTCGAAGGCTTCGCCGATTCCCGCGGCGTCCCGATCCACTATGTGTCGATGGGCGAGGGCCCGCTCGTCATCATGATTCACGGGTTTCCGGACTTCTGGTTCACCTGGCGCGACCAGATGCCAGCGCTGTCCAGACACTTCAAAGTGGTCGCGATCTCTCAGCGGGGCTACTACAAGAGCGGACAGCCCAAGGGCGTCGAGCACTACACGATGGACAAGCTCACGGCCGATGTCGACGCCGTCCGGCAGCACTTCAAGACTCAAAAAGCCACTGTCGTTGGTCACGACTGGGGAGGCTGGGTCGCGTGGAGCTACGCGATGGCGTATCCGGAGAAGCTCGACCGGCTGATCGTCGTCAACCTGCCGCATCCCAAGGGCATCGATCGCGAGCTGACGACCAATCCGCAGCAGGCGAAGAATTCACAGTACGCACGGAACATGCAGGAACCCGACTCGGCCGCCAAGGTGGACGTCGAAGCGATGGCGACCCGGCTGGCCGCCCGGTACACGGATCCGGACCTCAAGAAGCTGACGATCGAGGCGTTCGGACGGTCGTCGATCGAGGCGATGCACGCCTACTACAAGAACAATTATCCCAGGCCGCCCTACAGGGATGATCGGCAGTATCCGCCGGTCAAATCTCCGGTCCTCCTGTTCCACGGGCTGAACGACACGGCGCTGCTGCCGGGCATGTTGAACGACACCTGGCAATTGGTGGAGAAGGATCTCACGCTCGTGACGTTGCCCGGAATCGGGCATTGGGCCCAGACCGACGCTGCGGATCTGGTGACCAGGACCATGCTGAACTGGCTGAATCGGTAGCTTCGAGGCCTACCATGAAGCTGCTGACGATCGGATCATTCCTGCTGATGTCGTTGACAGCCGCGGGCGAGGCAGGTGCGCAGCCGGCTCGAGCGATGGATCTGAACTCGGTCACGAAAACGGTCCAGGTGGCGGGGTTGTCGTTCCCCGTAGTGGACCACGGAAGCGGCCCCGCGGTGCTCCTCCTGCACGGGTTCCCAGACGACCGACACCTCTGGCGCTACCAGGTGCCTGCGCTGGCTGAGGCGGGATTCCGCGTCATCGCACCGGACCTTCGAGGCTTTGGCGATGCGCCGCGGCCGCTCGACCCGAAGGAGTACGGCATTCCAATCGTCATCCGGGACGTCCTCGGAATCCTCGACGCGCTGGGTGTGAAGCGCGTGCAGCTCGTCGCACACGACTGGGGCGCCGCGGTCGGATGGGCGCTGGCCCGCGAGCATCCCGGGCGCGTCGAGCGGTACGTGGCACTGTCGGTCGGGATTGGGACCGGGCCGGTGACGATCGAGCAGCTCGAAAAGTCCTCGTACCTGGCGTTCTTCCGGCAGGCAGGCAGTGCCGAGGCCGAATTGACCCGCGACAACTGGAAGCTCTTCCGCGAGTGGACCCGCCACACCGTGGATACCGATCGTTACATCAAGAACCTGTCGCGGCCGGGCGCACTCACAGCCGCCTTGAACTGGTATCGCGCGACGGGCGGCCAGCCTGTGGCGGCTTCCGGTCCACCGCCGCCCGTCACGATTCCCGTCCTCGGCATTTGGAGCGACGGCGACGCGTATCTGCTCGAGAGCCGCATGCGCGCGTCCGCCGAACGGGTCAGTGGAACGTTCCGCTACGAAAAGGTGACGGGCGCTTCACACTGGCTGATGCTCGACAAGCCGGCGGAGCTCAATCGACTGCTGCTGGGGTTTCTCAAGAAGTAGCTCGGACACAGGCTTGAGGGGCCGCGACCCCTGATGAACTCGGGACGATGCCCGGCGCACCGGCTGCTCTGAGGGGTTTCCGGGTTGGATTCGGTTGACAGAGGGAACGCTCATGGCGCGACGACTGATAACGGGTTTGATCGCGATCCTGGCCATTGTCGCGGCTCAGGCGGAGGCGCAGCCGCAGACCGAGACCAGGCGGATCGCCAGCCCGGCGGGCGTGTCGGCGACCGAGGTCGGCGGCCGGTACGACGAGCGCGCCGGATATGTCGGCGGCAAGTGGATCGAGGTTCGCTACGGCCGTCCGATCAAGCGGAGCCGCGACCTGTTCGGACCCGCGGACTATGCCGAGGCGCTGAACGATGGCGCGCCCGTGTGGCGCGCCGGCGCCAACGTCTCGACGCGCCTGAACACCGAGGTGCCGATCGTGATCGCAGGACGAACGATCGCGCCCGGGGAGTACAGCCTGTTCATCGACCTCACCTCCGACAACTGGATCTTCATCGTTTCCACCTGGCCCGCGCAGACCAGGGGCTACGACGTCAACGACAAGACGGCCCTGTTCGGCGCCTACGACTACACACCGGATAAGGACGTCGTGCGAGTTCCCATGAAACGCGAGACGCTCCCGTACGCCTTCGATCAGCTCTCCTGGGAATTCCTCGACGTCACCGACAAGGGTGGCAGGCTCGCCATCATCTGGGACCGCCAGCTCGCCTCCGTGGCCTTCGAGATTCGCCGCTGATCGTCCCCGCTCGGCGAAGACTGTTGCAGAATCTGCGACTCCCGTGGGCGTGAGCCCGAGCAGATTCTGCGCCCCAGAAAATTTCACGTGGTCCTTCCCTTGCGGGTCGGGCCCTGCGCGCTGGCATCGGCTTCGCTTCAGCCGCTACAATGAGCCGATGCGCGGCGGAGACGACGTGAAGCCGGCCCTTCCCGGCGTCAGGCTCACCTACGACGACTTCCTGCTGTTCCCAGACGATGGGAGGCGGCACGAGATCATCGACGGAGAGCACTACGTGACGCCTTCCCCCAATCTCAGGCACCAGCGCATTGCGGGCAATCTTTATTGGGTGATCCGCGCGCATCTCGAAGAGCACCCGGTCGGCGAGATCTTCTTCGCGCCGCTCGACGTCGTCTTCTCGCACTTCGACGTCGTCGAGCCGGACCTTCTGTATGTCTCCCGCGCTCGGGCGGCACTGGTGGTGACGAAGCTCAACCTGCGAGGCGCGCCGGATCTGGTCATCGAGATTGCGTCGCCAGGGACGCGCCGGCGGGACGAGACGATCAAGCGCCGGCTGTACGAGCGCTCAGGCGTGGCCGAATACTGGATCGTGGATCCACAGGTCGATGTGGTTCGCGTTCACCGCCGCGAGGGCAGCTCCTTCGCGCGTGTGGTCGAGCTCTCACGCGAGCGGGGCGATAGGCTGACAACGCCGCTCCTGCCGGGATTGGAGTTGGCCCTGGCCGATATCTTCCGGGACTGACCCAGGCCCCACTTACTTGGCCGCGGCCTCTCTGTCTTTGGCCCGCGCGCCGGCCATGATGCCGTGCATGCCATAGTTGCCCTCGTGGCACGCGTACTCGTAGAGCGGGTCCTTGGTGCGGCGTAGGGGCATCTCGACGCTCCAGGGCTGGGTGTAAGAGTTCGGGTCCGACACGGTGAACTCGTACTTGATTGTGTCGCGGTCCACGCGCGTGAAGCGCTCGACGAGGCGCGTATTGGCGGTGGAACCCGTCAGGCTCGTCTCGCGCAGGAAGTTGATGGTTTCGACGACGAGCGTATCGCCCTCCCAGCGTCCTCGGGAGTCTCCTGCCCACAGACGGAGATTGCCGTGCGGCCGCCCGTCGGTCGGGATGATCCGTGTGTTGTGCACCATCTCGTTGAGGATCGCGACCTGGCCGGGCGTCTGGAAGATCTGCAGGTTGTTGTTGTAGGCGCCCGAGACCATCGGCGGGCCGGAATTGAAGCCCATGATGCACCGGTCGGCGATGCTGCGGTCGGTGTAGGAATCCGCGAAGCCGCTGCTGGACTTGCGCCCGGCCTCCGCATTCCGCGCCCGGGCCGCGTCGGTGAAGGGCACCCGTCCGCTGGGCGGATCGACGATGAGCGAGGTCCGCCTGTCGGCGGTCATCTCTTTGCCGCGCTCGTACCAGAACTCGTTGTAGGACAGCACGCCACCCTGCGCCCTCGGCGCGTAGCCGGCGCTCGGCGCACCCTTGATCGGGTCGAACAGGTCGCGGTTCAGACGCCTGTTCTCGGCCGCTTCAAATTCCGCCGCTTCCTCTTCACTCAGCGTGTCCTTGCCCGCCAGCGCGTCGGGGCGCTGGAGCGGCGTGATCGTGCTGAACGTGAAGATGCCCTGCAGGTCGGGCTTGCCGTCCGGCGTCCGCGGTGTCTTCCAGGTCGAGCTCTGGCCGGCGGCGGAGAGCGGCGCCAGGACTGCGACGGTCGCCAAGGTGCACACGGTCGCGAGCCATCGATCACGCATCTTGAAGTCCTCCTGAACCAGGCGGTCAGTCGCCCATGTCAGCACGGATATCCGCGACGGCGAAGTCCATATCCTGCCCTTTTGGGCCGCCTGAGCGCAAGGTGGGATGCGCCGGTCACCGGGCTGCATCGAACCTGGCGAGTTTCCGCGCCTCACCGGTCAGATCGAGGATGTGCATGCCGGTGTTGGCCCGGTCCACGATGTAGACATAGCCGCGACCGTCGACCTCGACGTTGTTGGTCTGAATCGCGACCTTGCAGCGCTCGCTGGCGCCGGCGCCGACGCATCGCTTGTCGGTCTTTGCTGTGACAGCGGGAATGAAATGAGCGATCTCGGTCGGGCGGAACGGGTCACGAACATCGAGCGCGCGCACGCCGGCGTTGAAGAACGCCACGAACAGGATGCGGCCGTAGTAGATGGGCGTGAAGCTCTCGTGCGACGAGTGCGCGCCGAACCTGCCGCCGCGGCCGCAGAAGTTGCCGCTCGCCTCGGCCACCGTCCAGGTTGCCGCGCCGACCGGGGTCGACTCGTACGTGATGTCGATCGTCCGGAGCATCTGCCTGGGCTCTTCGCACTCGTTCGCAACCGATTCGCTGACAACGGCCAGGAAGTCCCGGTGCGACTGAGTCGTGGCGAGCGGAACCTCGTCGCCATGGTGGTGACCCGCGCCCGGCGAGGGTGCCGATGTGGGCAGCTTCTGCCTGGCGAATTCGCCGAGCTGCAGGCCGAGCAGTGGAAACGCCGTGTGCGCACCCGCGTCCGGCGGGAGATCGAGGCGCGCGACCTGGGGATAGAGAAGGTTGGCGTCGGTCGGCTCTTTCGGCCCGTTGAGGAGCCGCTCCCGATCGACGATCTGCACGACGCCGGCCCGGGAAGTCCCGTATCCGAAATAGACCCGGTTGCCCTTCGGCCCGATGGAGATCGGTCCGTGGAGTTCCGTGGGTATGGGCCCGGTCGCCCCGGGCTGCTGACCCGGGAGGCCGAAGTCTCGAACGAATACCGGCTTCGCCGGATTGCTCAAGTCGTAGATCTTCGTCATGCGGCGGGTCCGCCAAGCCGGATCCCCGCCGACGAGATAGGCGATGCCCGTGTCGCATTCCCACCAATTCTTATGCGTGTTGGTTAACCCGTTGACGACGACAGTGAGAAGGGTCGGTCGGCCCGGGTCCGTGACGTTCCAGACTTCGTGAGCGGAGTTGCCGAACGAGCGCAGGAGGTACACCTCGTCGCGGTTCGCGCGCGGCAGATCGCGCCCGGTGCACACCCTGGCCATCTGGGCACCACCGGCCTCGCCTTGCCCCTGCTCTCCGGGAATGTGCGCGACATAGCGGGGCTTTCGCGGGTCGGTGACCTCGACGATCGAAGTCCCGTTGCGCTCGTTCGTTCCTGTGAGGGGATTGGGCGCGCCGCCGCCGTGGTGCCCGATGTACGCAATCCAGCGATTGCCCTGCCTTTGAATCGTGGGCTGGTACGCGCTCCGGCCCTGGAGGTCGTGATAGCCGACGAGGCTCATGTTCCGCTGCTCGGCGCGCTGCTGCGCCGTGGTCCCCGCGCCGAGCCCGATGGTCACCGCCGCGATGAGCAGGGGCGAAGGTCTCATGTCGTCTCCTCTTCGACCGTCGGCGGGGAGGCAGTGAGAATGCCTGACCAACGCCCTCGGTCGCGCGATCCCAGCATAGCCGGAGACATCGATCAGCACGTATCGGCCGGCGCGGCGGGCGAATGCCGCCGCCAGCGGATGCGTCACAACGCCTCCACGCTCGAGACCCTGCACTTTCCGGTTGAGATGTGTGGCTGTCCCTGCGTCCGGCGCGACGTCGGCGGGGACGTAGTCGGTCGCCTCTGCCGCCCAGCGGGCCAGGTTGACCATGACGCACCCGGTGCGTCCGTTGATCTCGGGCGGTAACAGGTCCTAGAATGAAAGATGTTCTGCGGTCAGCCACGCCGCGTGGGCCAGTAGCGCAGTTGGGAGCGCGCATGAATGGCATTCATGAGGTCACGGGTTCGACTCCCGTCTGGTCCACCAACCTTCATTTCCGTCGAAGGCAATTCCGTCGCGAAAGAACAGTTCTGCGAACACCAGGATGCCCTCTACGTCGAGTTCTTCGATCTGGCCGGAGTG